>JBAQGP010000168.1:0-5874 GCA_049287845.1 Solirubrobacteraceae bacterium
CGCGATCTTGGCGTGATGGCCGGACAGGAGCACCTCGGGCACCGGCCAGCCACGGTGCTCGGCCGGCCGGGTGTAGTGCGGGTACTCGGGCCCCCCCTCCAGCGCGGCGCTGAAGGACTCCTCCAGCGCGGAGCGCGCATCGCCCAGCGCGCCGGGCTGCTTGCGCAGCACCGCGTCACAGAGGACCATCGCCGCCAGCTCCCCACCGGCGAGCACGTAGCGCCCGATCGACACGCGGTCAGAGGCGAAGTGCTCGACGATGCGCTCGTCGAAGCCCTCGTAACGGCCGGAGAGCAGCGTCAGCGCCGGCTGGGCCGCCAGCTCGTCGACCAGCGCGTCATCCAGCAGCCGTCCGCCGGGGTCCAGCGCGATCACGCGCCGCTGCGCGGGCAGCGCCACGGGGTCGATGCCGTAGCGGGCGCGCAGCGCGGCCTCGACGACGTCGACGCGCAGCACCATTCCCGCCCCGCCACCGAACGGGGTGTCGTCGACCTGGCGCCCGCTCAGCGGGGTGTGGTCGCGGTAGTTGACGCGGTGCAGCTCGTGGCCCAGGGCCAGCGCGTTGGCCACGTGTCGTTGGGACACGAACCACTCAAACGCTTCCGGGAACAGCGTGAAGACGTCGATCCGCATCTCGCGCCCTAGGCCTCGCCCAGGAACCGCAGGTCGACGTCGATGACGCGGCCGTCGATGTCGACCTCGCGCACCGCATCGCGGACCAGCGGCACGAGCAGGTCCGGGGCCTCGCCCGCCCGGGTGACCTCGAGTACCTCGCAGGAGGGCAGCGCCAGCACCCGGGCGACGACGCCCACCTCCCGATCGCCGTCACGGACCGCGCAGCCCTCCAGGTCGGTCGCCCACCACTCGTCCTCCTCGAGGTCGGGGGCACGGGTCCGCGCGACGAGCAGCTCCTGGCCACGCAGGGCGTCGGCGGCGTCGCGATCGTCGCATCCCTCAAGGCGCATGATCGGGCGCCCGTCGTGCCCCGCCAGGCGCACGATGGTGCGCTGGAGGCCGCCGAGCCGCACGTCGCTCCCGATCTCCAGCAGCGTGGGGACGGGCTCGGCCACGTGGAAGCTGCCGTCGAGGCCATGCGGGCGTCCGACGACACCGGCGCGCAGCCAGTGCTCGGTCTCGGTCACGCCGCCCCAGGCGCCCTGGTGGTCGTCCTCACGGGGACGGCCACGTCAGTCGTCGACGATGTCCACGAACACCCGGCGCTGCTCCTTGACGGCGGCCACTTTGACCACCGTGCGCAACGCCATCGCGGTCCGGCCGCCGCGGCCGATCACACTGCCGTAGTCATCCTCGTCGACGGACAGCTCGAGCACGATCGTGCCGTCATCCTCCTCGACCTCGGTGATCTCCACGGCGTCGGGGTGCTCGACGAGCCCCTTCACCAGGTACTCGAGGAGATCTTTCACGAGCCGTGGGCTACGAGATGCCCTGAGTGCGCAGCAGCTTGCGAACGGTCTCCGACGGCTGGGCGCCGCGGGCAAGCCAGTCGCGGATGCGCTCCTCATTGAGCACGATCGTGGAGGGGTCGGTCTGGGCGTTGTAGTGCCCCACGGTCTCGATCACGCGACCGTCGCGCTTGGAGCGCTGGTCGGCGACGACGACGCGCCAGACGGGGTTCTTGCGTCCGCCGATGCGGGTGAGTCGGAGTCTGACTGCCATTAGCGAGCGCTGAGGTTAGCGTGCTTTGAGAGGTGACGCCGGTTCGCGGTGCCTATCGACCCTGCCGCATCAGGGCGCCCAGATCGGGCATTCGGCCCTGCGAGACCTGGCGCATGACCTTGCGCATCTGCTCGAACTGCTTGATCAGCGCCTTGACCGCCTGGACGTTGGTGCCCGACCCCTTGGCGATGCGCAGGCGCCGCGAGCCCTTGATCAGCTCGGGGTGGCGGCGCTCCTGGGGGGTCATCGACAGGATGATCGCCTGGAGGCGGTCGAACTCCTTCTCGTCGACCTTGACGCCGCGCAGCTCCTTGCCCAGGCCAGGGATCATCCCGAGCAGCGACTGCAGCGGGCCCAGCTTGCGGATCTGGCGCATCTGATCCAGGAAGTCGTCGAGGCCGAACTCCTGCTTGCGCAGCTTGCGCTCCAGCTCGGCCGTCTGCTGCTCGTCAAAGCCGGCCTCGGCCTTCTCGATCAGCGTCATCACGTCACCCATGCCGAGGATCCGCTGCGCCATGCGGTCGGGGTGGAAGCGCTCGAACTGATCGAGCTTCTCTCCGGTGGATGCGAACAGGATCGGCTTGCCGGTCACCGCCTTGACGCTGAGCGCCGCGCCGCCGCGAGCGTCGCCATCGAGCTTGGACATCACAACACCGTCGAAGTCGACGACCTGCGCGAACTGCTCGGCGACGTTAACCGCATCCTGGCCGGTCATGGCGTCGACCACGAGCAGGATGTCGTGGGGGTTGATCGCCTTCTTGATGTTGGCCAGCTCGGTCATCAGCTCGGTGTCGACGTGCAGGCGCCCGCTGGTGTCGACGATGAGCACGTCCTTGCCCTCGGCGCGAGCGCGGTCCGCGGCCCACCTGGCGATGTCGACGGGGTCGCGGTCAGTGCCCTGCTCATAGACGTCGACGCCGGCCTGCTGACCGACCTTGACCAGCTGGTCCACGGCGGCCGGCCGGTAGACGTCGCAGGCGGCCACCGCCACCGAGGAGTGATGCTCGGTGCGCAGGTAACGGGCGAGCTTGCCGGTCGCCGTCGTCTTGCCGGAGCCCTGAAGACCGGCCATGAGCACGATCGTCGGGGGCCGGGGTGAGAACGACAGCTCGCGGGAGGCTCCGCCCATCAGCTCGGTGAGCTCGTCGGAGACGATCTTGACCACCTGCTGGCCCGGGTTGAGCTTGCCGACGATGTCGGCGCCGAGCGCGCGGTCCTTGACCGCCGTGGTGAAGCTCTTGACCACCTTGAAGTTGACGTCGGCCTCGAGCAGCGCGAGGCGGATCTCGCGCATGGCGGCGTTGATGTCGGCCTCGGTCAGGGTGCCGCGACCGCGGACGTCGGCCAGCGTCGCTTGAAGCTTTTCGGCAAGGGAATCGAACATGCGGCTGTCTGGCTGCTGAGGCTACTAGGCGCCGGCCGGGCTCACGCGGGGCTCAGGAGACCAGCGCCCGAGCGAAGTCCTCGGCGTCAAACGGCCGCAGGTCCTCGAGCTGCTCCCCCACCCCGATCAGCTTGACCGGAATGCCGAGCTCCTGGGCGATGGCGAGCGCGATCCCGCCCTTGGCGGTGCCGTCAAGCTTGGTCAGCACGAGCCCCGAGACGTCGATCGTCTCCGAGAAGGCCTTGGCCTGGCGCAACCCGTTCTGGCCGGTGGTGGCGTCGACGGTGAGCAGCGTCTCGTGGGGAGCCTCGGGGATCTGCTTGGCGATGACCCGCCGCACCTTGGCGAGCTCGGCCATCAGGTTGTCCTGGGTGTGCAGGCGTCCGGCCGTGTCGATGAGCACGACGTCGGCGCCCAGGCGGCGCGCGGTGGCGATGGCGTCAAAGGCCACCGAGGCCGAGTCCGCCCCCAGGCCGCCCTTGACGAAATCGACGCCGGCGCGCTCAGCCCACAGCTCGAGTTGCTCCACCGCCGCGGCGCGGAAGGTGTCGCCCGCGGCCAGCACGACCGATCGCCGGAGCTCCTGGCTCAGATGCCAGGCCAGCTTGCCCAGGGTCGTCGTCTTGCCGGTGCCGTTGACGCCCGCCACCAGGATGACCGTCGGCTCCGGGCGCAGGTCGATCGTGTCGGTGCCGGTCTGGGCGAGCTCCGTGAGCAGCGCCACCAGCCGGTCTGAGAGCTCCGGGCCGCCGGAGAGCTTGTTCTCGGCGGCCTCCTGCTCGAGCTGGGCCACCACCTTGGCGGTCGTCTGAGCGCCGACGTCAGCGTAGATGAGCGCCTCCTCCAGGCGCTCCCATGTCTCGTCTGAGAGATCCTCGAACAGCGTCGCCTGGATCTCTGACTGCAGCGCCTGGCGGGTCTTGCGCAGGCTCTCGCGCAGGCGGCGAAACCGGCCCACGCGCCGCTCGGGCTCCTCCGCCGCGGCAGGTGGGACCGGGCGCGCGGGGTCCGTTTCGTCGAGGATGAATAGCTCCCGCCAATCGCGCGCCATGACGGCGGCGACGTTATCAGCGGAGGCCTACGCCGCCTCGGCCGCGGTGTCCAGCGGGCCGTCGGCACCCGCCAGCTTGCGCGAGATGACCTTGGAGATGCCGTCAGAGCCCATCGAGACGCCGTAGAGCGAGTCGGCGGCCTCCATGGTGCGCTTCTGGTGGGTGACCACGATGAACTGGGCACGCGAGGCGTACTGGCGCAGGAGCGCGAGGAAGCGGTCGATGTTCAGGTCGTCGAGCGCGGCCTCGACCTCGTCGAGGATGTAGAAGGGGCAGGGCCGGGCCAGGAACACGGCAAAGAGAAAGGCGAGCGCGGTCATCGACTTCTCGCCGCCGGACAGCAGCGACAGGCGCTTGCACTCCTTGCCGGCCGGAGTGATCTCGATCTCGACGCCGAGGAGGTCCTCCTCGGGCTCCAGGCCGTCATCCTCAGGACCGTCCTCGCCCTCGCCACCGTCTGAGGCGCCGTCGCCATCGGGGGCCTGCTGGCCGCCGATCACGCGGGCCGGGCCGTCGCGCTCGGAGACCAGCCGCAGCCGGCCCTCGCCGCCGGGGAAGAGCTGGCCGGCCAACTCCTCAAAGGCGGCGGCGGTCGCCGCGAACGTCTGCTCGAAGGTGATGCGGATCTGCTTGTCGGTGTCGGCGATGAGCTTCTCGAGCTCACGCAGGGCGGTCTCGAGGTCCGAGCGCTGGGTCTCGAGCTCCTCGACATGGGCCACGGCCTCGGCGTACTCCTCCTGGGCCAGCGGGTTGACCGGCCCGAGCTGCTCGCGCCGGCGTGCGACCCGCTCCAGGCGGGCATCGAGGGTCTGGCGCTCCTCGTCGGTGAGCGCCTCGGACGCGGGCTCGGCGTCGAGCTCGAGCCGCTGCGCGAGGCGCCCCAGCTCGGCCTCCGCATCGCCGGCCTGGTCGCGGGCGCGCTGCAGCCGGACCTCGGCCTGCGTGTGCGCCTCGTTCTCCCGGCTGAGCCTGGTGTGCAGCTCGGCCTCCTGCTGAGCGCACCTGCGCAGCTCGACGGCCACGTGCTCTCCCGCCTGGCGATCGGCGGCCAGCGCCTCCTCAAAGCTCTCCAGCCGCTGCGTGATCGCGGCCGAGACCTCCTCCAGCGCGGCGATGACGCTCGCCACCGCGGGCACCAGCTCGCGGTCACGCGCGACCCCGGCACGGACCCGCTCCAGGCGCTGTGCCCGCTGGGCCCGTTCGCGCTCCACTCGCGCGAGCATCCGCCGCTCGGCGGCCAGCTCGGCCGCCAACTGGGCCCGGCGATCGAAACCGTCCCCGTCCAACCCCTCGTCGGGCGCCGCGCGCCGGCGCTCGATCAGCGCCGTGATCCGCCGCTCCTCCTCACGCAACTCGTCAAGCATGCGGACCGCGGCGCGATGGGCGTTGGTCAGCCGGTCGCGTGCCGAGTCGGTCTCCGACATCCCGGCGGCGGCGCGCTGCACCGCGGCTCGGGCGTCGACCTCGGCCTGGGCGGCACGCTCTGACTCCGCGATGAGCTGCTCACGGCGGTTGCGCTCGGCGAGGACGCGGTCCTCCCCGACGGCCGGAGCCTGGCGCAGCTCACTGCTGCGCGCCGACCAGACCCGTCCCCCACGCGTGACCGCCACGCCCCGAAACTCCGCGCCGACCTGATCGAGATCATCGACGACCCACGTGTCGCGCAGGAGTGCGCGGGCCAACGTCAGCGCGCGACCCTGCGCCCGCACGTGCTCGACCAGGCGTGTCGCGCCCGGTGCCGGCGGCCGGGCGGCCCCATCC
>JBAQGP010000169.1:0-3594 GCA_049287845.1 Solirubrobacteraceae bacterium
GCGCCGCCCGGGGAGCCGCTCGGCCACCCGCAGACCGGCAGGCAGCGGCTCGGGCACATCGGCCAGCGCGTCCCCATGCATGCGTACCAGGGCCAGGATCTGCGTCGAGGAGAGCCCCTCGGTGGCCGGATAGTGCGCGACGCCCTCGGCCCCGGCGCTCGCCTCCGTGGTCCGTGCGTGCCCCTGGACGCGGAAGCGGTTACGTGCCTCGAATTTGCCGTGCAGGACCAAGCGGGTGCCGGCGGGGTACTTGGAGGCCAGCCAGGGTTGGTTGAAGAACGTGGCCTTCATCGCACCGGTGCCGTCGGCCACCGTGGCCTCGACCAGCGGCCGCATCCCTCTGCGCCGTACGGGCCGCGACGCGATCGAGCGGACCTCGACGACCACCGTCGCGATTTCGCCCGACACGAGCTGGGCCACCGAGCGGGCCTCGCGCCGGTCGCGCGGCAGGTGCTCGAGCAGGTCACCGACGGTGACCAGTCCCAAGCCGGCGGCCGCCTTCTCGGCCTTGGCGTGATCGAAGCGCAGGCTCACCGCCAGCGCCGATGGGCGTGGATAGCGCACGGGCGCATCGGCCAGCTCGGCGGGTGAAAGCTCCCGGGACTCGGAGAAGGCGGTGATGGACATCCGGCGGCGCGGGAGATGATGACCGGGTCGCCGGTCAGCTACGCGTTATTCCGCCGACAGGAGCCACCAGTAACTGGGCTGCCCACCTTCGGACAGCTCCAGCTCCGCGCCACCGTCGGCCAGCGCCTCGACCGTGGCGTCGTCGAGCGGGGCGTCGGCGCCGCGCAGCAGGGTGATGAGCTCGGCGTCCTCGCCCAGCCGCGCCAGCACGTCGCGCAGCGTCGTGTGGGGCGAGCCCCAGGCCACGATCTCGTCCTCGACGAAGCCCACCGCCTCGCCGGCCTGGAAGCGGCCCTGCACGTCGTCGCGGCCCGCGGGGGCGACCGCTCCCGTGCGGACGCGCTCGAGCGTCTCGATCATCGCCTCCGCGTTGTCGACGGCGCGGCGGGAGGGGTCGAGGCTGACCGCTGCGGCCAGGCCCGCCTGGGGCGAGCGCGAGGTGACCACGCAGACGGTCTTCTCCGACAGCTCGGCCGCGCGTTCGGCGGCCATGATGACGTTGGAGCTGTTGGGCAACACCACCACCTCCTCGGCCGGCACGGCGTGGATCGCGGCCAGAAGGTCATAGGTGGAGGGGTTGAGCGTGGGACCGCCGTCGAGCACCCGCAGGCCGAAGCCGGCGAACAGGTCCGCCATCCCCTCGCCGTTGACGACGGCCAGACCGCCGCACACCGCCGGCGTGACCGGCGCCTCCAGGCGCTCGTCGCGGCGCTGGACCTGCTCGCGCATGTCAGCGACGTCCAGGTGGGAGACGATGCCGGTGTCGGCGAACAGCGCCGTCGCCGCGTCGGGGTCGTCGGTGTGAACGTGGACCTTGAGCGTCGTGTGGTCGCCGACCACAAGGACGGAGTCGCCCAGCTGCTCGAGCTCGCCCACATAGCGTCGCTGCTCCAGGCCCGTGCCGGTGACCGCGAAGTTGGTGCAGTAGCGAAACGTCATCGAGGCATGCTGGGGGCGGGTCACCCGCGCTGCGCGGTGGTGCTCCAGCGCCGGCGGCTCGGATCCCTTCAGCGCGCCGACGATCCCCGCGAGCAGCACGGTCAGCCCGTAACCCCCGGCGTCCACGACCCCGGCCTCGCGCAGCACCGGCAACAGGTCGGGGCCCTTCTTGACCGATTCCTCGCCGGCCTCGAGCGCGCTCTCGATCACGTCGGCGATGACGAGGTCCTGCTCCCCGGCGGTGGCGTCGGCGCTCAGCCGAGCGCCGGGAGCGTGGGCGAGCTCGGAGGCGACGCGGTGCGCCATCTCGCGTACCACCGTGAGGATCGTGCCCTCGGCGGGGTCGCGCACCGAGCCGTAGGCCTGGTTTGCGGCACGCGCCAGGGCGGCCCCGATCAGCACCGGATCCACCAGCTCGCCGGGCCGGCTGATCAGCTCCTCGGCGGCGCCACGGATGAGCTGGGAGAGGATGACCCCGCTGTTGCCGCGGGCCCCGAGCAGGGCGGCGCGGGCCACCGAGGCGACGATCTCGTCGCGCCCGATCTCGTCGATGGTGCGGCCCTCGGAGGCGTCGGCGAGCCGGTCGAGCTCGGTGAGGACGGCACGCAGGGTGAGCACCATGTTGTCGCCGGTGTCGCCGTCGGCGACGGGGAACACGTTGAGATCGTTGACCTCCTCGCGGCGGGCCTCGAGCGCGGCCAGGCCGGCCTCGACCAGGGCGCGGAAGCGCACGATGCTGGGATCGGAGATCCCAGTGTGGTCGGTCGCTCGCCCGGGTGCGGCCACCGTCCGATACTCAGCGGGCTTTGGTGATCTTGCCGGCTTTGAGGCAGCGCGTGCAGACGTACACGCGTCGCGGTGTCCCGCCATCGTCGATGCGGACCCGCTGGAGGTTCGGATCGAAGCGGCGCTTGGTCGCGACCATCGAGTGGCTGCGGTTATGGCCGAAGGACGGACCCTTGGCGCACACGTGACAGACTTTGGGCATCGCGCGCAGTATAGGAGGTGGGGGCGCGCACGGACCCGGCGACCCGTACCATCCGTATCCGATCGTGGATTGCGAACGAGCCAGCCGGGTACACAACCGCCGCAATGGGTTCTAGCGGGCAGTCCCGGGCAGAGCCCACCGAGCTGCGCCTCCCGGATCGCTACCGGGCCCGTCGACGCCTCGCCACCGGAGGCATGGCAGCGGTGTGGTGCGCCGATGATCTGGTGCTCGGACGTACGGTGGCGGTCAAGGTCCTGGCGGAGCGCTTCGCCCACGACGAGATGGCGATGCGGCGCTTCAAGCGCGAAGCGCGTGCCGCGGCCCGCGTCTCCACGCACGCCCATGTGGTGACGATCTACGACGTCGGCGACCTGGAGGTCGATGCACGGAACGTCGACTCCAGCGCGCGCCCGTTCATCGTCATGGAGTACCTGGCCGGCGGCACGGTCGCGGATGCCATCCGCGTCGGCGCGGTGAGGCGCCAAGAGGCGGTGCGCTGGATCCGCGAGGCGGCCTCGGCGCTCGATCACGCCCACGCCCGCGGGATCGTCCACCGCGACATCAAGCCCGCCAACTTCCTGCTCGACCGCAGTCGTGTGCTGCACGTCGCCGACTTCGGGATCGCTCGTCTGGTCTCTGAAGACACGATCACCAGCACCGGCGAGCTGTTCGGCACCGCCGCCTACCTCTCGCCTGAGCAGGCGCTCGGGCGCGAGGCCACCGGCGCCTCAGACCGCTATGCCCTGGCCGTCACCGCCTTCGAGCTGCTCGCCGGTGAACGCCCCTTCGACGCGCCGCACTTCGCCGCCCAGGCCCGCCAGCATATCGAGGACGAGCGTCCTCGCGCCTCCGACCGCGACCGCACCCTGCCGTCGGTCGTCGACGACGTGCTGATGCGGGGCATGGCCAAGGAGCCCGACGAGCGCTTCGAGACGGCGGGCGAGTTCGTGGACTCGCTGGAGACGGCGCTGTCGGGCGGCGTGGCCGTGACCACCCAGCGGCTGACGGCGCAGCGCCCCCGTACCCGCACGCCGGGTCAC
>JBAQGP010000170.1:0-2063 GCA_049287845.1 Solirubrobacteraceae bacterium
GCGATGAGGCGCACTGCCGCCTCGAGCCCGCCGTCGTCAAAGGCCCGGGGACGCGGCGCCGCGGGCAGCCGCGGCGGAAGCTCCGGCGCAGGCTGGCGCAGCAGGTCGGTGGGAACGCCCAGGTAGACGGGACCGCTGGGCGCCGCCATGGCCAATTGGGCCGCGGCGACCACGGCATCTCCGACCTGGGCGGCCTCCGTCACGAGCGTCGCCGTCTTGGTCACCGGCGCGAACATCGCGGTCTGGTCGCGGGTCTCGTGGAGGCTGCCGCGGTAAATGCCGGGACGGCGGATGGCAGCGGGGATGTCGGTGGCGATGACCAACACGGGCGAACCGGACGCCATGGCCTCGCCGGTGGCGCCCAGCGTGTTCGCCGCGCCGGGGCCGGTCGTCACGACGGCCACGCCCAGACGACCGGTGGCCCGGGTGTACCCGTCGGCGGCGTAGACGGCCGCCTGCTCGTGGCGGACGCCCACGAGCCTGATCGACGACTCCGAGAGCGCCTTCCAGATGGCGAGATTGTGGACGCCGGGCAGCCCGAAGGCGACCGGTACGCCAAGGCGCTCGAGCGCCTGCACGATCCGGGCCGCGGCCGTGGTGCCCGCGGCGTCCGGGGGGGCGCTCGCGGCTCCGGCGGCGGAGGCCGTCTCGACATGGGGGTCGGCGCTGTGTCCTGATGCGGTCATTCGGGTGTCAGTCGCTAGACGATGTTGTACTCAGGGCGCAGCATGGCATCGCTGAAGCGACCGACGCTCAGCGGCCCGACATCGACGAACGGCGGGCGTCTGAGGACGAGGTCGCGCAGGATCTCACCCACGGCGGGACCCTGCAGGAACCCGTGGCCCGAGAAGCCGGTGGCGTAGAGGAAGCGGCTGATGCGCTCGGACTCGCCGATGATCGCGTTGTGGTCAGGGGTGATCTCGTACAGGCCGGCCCAGCCACCCTTGATGCCGGCCTCCGCGATACCGGGAGCGCGGCGGGAGGCGATGCGAAGCAGATCCGGCACCCAGTCGTCGCTGGTCTCCAGGGTGAATCCCGGCCGCTCGCGGGGGTGGGACATCCCCAGCAGCAGACCGGGCCCCTCGCGGTGAAAATAGAAGCTCGACGCGAAATCGATCGTGAAGGGGAGATCCGGCGGGAGGCCGTCCATCGGCTCGGTGAAGAGGATCTGCCGGCGCAGCGGCGTGACCGGGAGCCCCTCCCCCACCATCTCACCGCAGGTCCGCGACCATGCGCCGGCGGCGCAGATGACCACGTTGGTGGCGATCGGTCCGTGGCTCGTCTGGACGCTCGTGATGTCGGCACCGTCGGTCGCAATGCCGGTGACCTCGCACCCGGTGCGCACATGGGCACCGAGGGCCCGCGCGGCGAAGGCATAGCCCTGCACGACGGCCTCCGGCGTGGCGTGCCCGTCCTCCGCCGAGAACGAGGCCGCCAGGATGTCGTCGCCGGCCAGCAGCGGGCACAGCGCCCGGGCCTCATCGGCGCTGAGCATGCGTGATGGGACGCCGTACTCGTTCTGCAGCGCGACGCTCGCCTCGAACTCGGCGACGTCGGCCTCGCGGCTGAGCACGAACAGGTAGCCGCTGCGCTTGAGGTCGATCTCCCAGCCCGGCCGGGTGGCGAAGCGGTCAAACGCCTCCAGGCTGCGCTGGGCGATCTGGATGTTCAGGGCGTCGGAGAACTGCGCCCGTACGCCTCCTGCCGCGCGGGAGGTGGAGCCGCTGCCCAGCTCCGCCCGCTCGAGCAGGACGACGTCGACGCCGGCCTCGGCCAGGTGAAAGGCGGCGCTGGTCCCCATCACGCCGCCGCCGACGATCACCACCGACGCGGACTGCGGTAGGGGCGCGGCGGTTCGGGACATGTTCCGTGTCATATCACCACGGGCGCCGGGTAAGGCCCTACCCCCTTCCAGGTAAGGGAGCAGGACCTGAAACCGGCTGCATTTGCCCGATGTGAGACGGGGCTCTTAGGCGCATCATGGCATCACGTCAAATCTTTCAAGGAGCCTGTGATGAACGCCCCCCTCACTGCAGTGATGGCCCAGGAGCACGTGTCGGACC
>JBAQGP010000171.1:0-2612 GCA_049287845.1 Solirubrobacteraceae bacterium
GCTCCCGGGCGATCAGTAGTGCATGTGCGGATCGACATACACGTCGTCGATCTGCGAGCTCCCGGTGACCGCTGTGAAGCGAACGGCCATTGGGGCCGTCCCTCCGTGAAGCAGGCCGGTCAGCACCGAGGCGGTGAGCATCGGCAGCGACGGGCTCCACTGAGGTGAGAGGGCCGCCGTCCCGACCGGTACCGCAGTCTCACCGAGGAGCGGCAGCTTGTAGACGACCGACACGAGGACGGTCGACAACAGGCTGTCGTTGCGCGTGAAGAAACGGAAAACCGGATACGCGGCGTCCACACATGTGAACGGAGACGTCACCGATGCCCCTGCGGGCAGGTGGACCGACGACGCTCCGACAGAGCCGGTGGCGCCGGACGATTCACTTCCACTCACGATGCTGGCGCCGTGGCTGAGAGTCCACCCCGAGCCGCCGTTGTCAAACGATCCACCCGGCACGAGCTTGTACTCGTTCGAATCGTTCCACTGCGAAAACGGCTGCGAGAGCGCGGCGTTGTCGCACGCGTCCGTATTGATGAGCGCCGCCCGAGCCGGAGCGCTGGACAGCACGGCGATCCCGAGGGCCGAGATGACGGCACCCGCGAGACGGGTACGGCGGCTGAAGAGGCCCTGCAACATGTGTACGCACCTTCCGTGGCGTGCACTGGCGGCCGAGCTATCTCGGTGAGACCTCTAGCTTTGCGTCCCTGGCTCGCGCCAGGTTTGCTCTTTTCAGTTGTGTTGGTTGAGCGCAACAGGGCATCGACGCGTCGACCGCATCGCCCATTTCTTGAGTCGTTTGCTGGACGAATGTCCGAGCGCCGGTGCGTCCTTCTTGACGCGCAGGGCTAAGGGCGGGCGGTCGGGCGGCCGATATCTGCCCGCAGGATGACTCACATCAGGTCCCGACGATGACGAAGGAACCGACGCTCGAACAGCAGGAGCAGCTGGCCGACACCCGCCGCCGTGCCGCGGTGAAGTTGGCGCGGCGCGAGTTGCGTGTTGAGCTGTGCGTGGACGCCTGCTTCCTGGCTGCGGTCGCGGTGCTCTTCGTGCTGCCGTCGCCCCAGCCATTCAATCCGGTCGCGGCCATCCTGTCGGTGGGTGTCATGTTCCTGGCCATCCGGGTGACCTTCGAGACGCCGTTCGGCTTCACGATGGCCAGCCAGCTCGCGTTCGTGCCGATGCTGTTCTGCATCCCGACGGCGTTCGTGCCGCTGGTGATGGCCGCGGTGATGTTCGTCCAGATGGTGCCGGCCGTCGTCTCCGGCCAGGCGCCGAGGACTCGATTGCTGCGCTGCCTGGCCAACTCGTGGTTCAGCGTCGGGCCTGTGCTGGTGTTCGTCATCGCCGACGTCCGCCCCGGCGCGGCGGGGGCGCCGATCCTGATCGCGGCCCTGGCCGCGCAGTTCATCATCGACTGGCTCGCCGCGTCGGTGTATTTCGCGGTGGCCCGCCGTGTGTCCCTGCGATCGCAGATGGGGGGGAGCTGGGTCTACCTGATCGACGCCTGTCTGTCGGTGATCGCCCTGGTCATCGCGGAGGATCTGCACGACGCGCCCTACGTGGTGTTGGCCGTGGTCCCACTCCTGGCGTTGCTGCGGATGTTTGCCAACGAGCGTCGCGAGCGCCTGGGCAAGCTGCTCGAGCTCAACGAGACCTACCGAGGCACCGCGCTGCTCCTCGGTGACGTCATCTCCGCCGATGACAACTACACCGGCGAGCACTCCCAGGGCGTCGTCGGGCTGGCGCTGGCCGTGGGCGACGCGCTCGGCCTGGACGCCGAGCGGCGGCGCAACCTGGAGTTCGGCGCGATGCTGCACGACGTCGGCAAGATCACCATCCCCAAGGAGATCATCAACAAGCCGGGCAAGCTCGACCCGCACGAGTGGGAGATCGTCAAGACCCACCCGGCGGAGGGTCAGCGGATGCTCGAGCAGGTCGGTGGGTTCATGCGCGAGGTCGGCGAGATCGTCCGCGCCCACCACGAGCGCTGGGACGGCGCGGGATACCCCGACGGGCTGGCTGGCGAGAGGATCCCGCTCGAGGCCCGGATCATCACCTGCTGTGACTCCTGGAGCGCGATGCGCACCGACCGTCCCTATCGCCGTGCCATGTCCTACGCGGCGGCGGCCGAGCAGATGATCGTCAATACGGGGGCGCAGTTCGATCCCGCCGTCGTGGAGGCGTTGCTTCCCGTCGTGGCGAGCACCGAGCGGTCCTCGGCGGCCGACTCGATGCAGGCAGAAGCGATGAGCGTGTCTGCCGGGAAGCTCTCCTCAGCGGCGAAAAGGCTCGCGGTCCCCACCGCGAGCTGACACGTGCATTAGGCCGCTTCTTCGGCGTCCTGGGCCGGTCGCGCTCGGGAACGGCGCTCGGGCTTGATCGTCTCGACAGCCTCAGCGGCCTCGGCCTCGGCCTCGGCCTCGGCTTCGGCCGCCGCCGCGGCCACGGCCTCGGCGGCCGCCGCGGTCTTGGACTCGGGCTTCTTGCGCGGGGCACGCGTGCGGCGCCTGGGAGCCGGCTTCACCGGCTTCTCCGTGGGTGCGGGCTCTGGCTCGGCATCGGCGACGGGCTCTGGCTCGGGCTCGGCGACGGGCTCTGGCTCGGGC
>JBAQGP010000172.1:0-6165 GCA_049287845.1 Solirubrobacteraceae bacterium
CACGTCGCCCGCGATCGCCGCCGCGGCCGCCGACTCCGCTGGGACGGCGACGCCCCACACGACCGCCGTCGTGCCGAGCACGACCTGCCCGCACGCCGCCTCGGCCCGGAACAGCGTGGTGAGGAAGTCGCTCTTCGCGAACACCTTCTGGCGCTCGATCGCCGGACTGTGCTTCCCGGGCGGCGTCGTGTGCGTCGCCTTGCCGCCGGCGTTCACGCGCACCTCGGAGGTGATCGCGATCTGCGTCGCGCGCGTGCCGCCGCCGGTCTCGCACGCGACGGTCTCCGACGCTCGCGGCCCGCCGACATCGAACGCCGTGCTCTTGTCGGTGGCATCGCTGAGCGCCGGCGAGAAGGCCTCGGCGAAGGACTGGTCCTGGACGACGGGCGGCACGGCCGGGCACACGCTCGAGGACCCGCAGTGCTCTGTGTTGCAAAACAGCACCGAGCCGAAGTACTGGCAGCTCGGGCCGCCGGTGACGGTCACGTCAATACCCGACATCTGCGGCAGGCTGAGGCTGACGCCGAGCGTCCCGTCGCCGCGGCGCGTCACCGCGACGTTGTGCGTCTCGGTCCCGGGCGCCTGCGTGATCGTGCAATGCGCCGGCGGATAGCCACCGCCCTCGTCGTCGTCGATCGTCCCCTGCGCCGCGAGCTTCACGTGCAGGTCGCTGGCCTCGCCGGGGCCGGCAGTGGAGCCAGAGATGTCCTCCACCCAGGACAGCGTCTCGTTACGGCGCGCCGAGGTGCCGGCAGACGGCCCGGAGCCGTCGAACGTGTCATGCCACGCGTAGCTGCCGGCGTAGTGGATCTGGAACGCGCTCGTCGCGGCGGAGGCCGGCGCGACCGCCGCCAGCAAGAGCAGCACGCTGAGCACGAACACGCGGCGCATCGTGCCGCGGACACTACACACTCATCCACCCATCCGCCTCACGCCATGCAACCACGCGATAGCGGAAGTGCCGGTGCGCCGAGCCGGGCGCGCCGCTGCGCGTGGGAAGGGGCAGCGGGCTGCGTTGGCGTTCGGCGCGGGTCGTTGTCGCGTCGTGGTACGCGGTTCGGGGCGGCGAGGGAGGCGGGAGAGCGAGCGCGTTTTTGGTCTGCCGCCCACGTGTGACGCGCCCGGGGTCGCAATGTCGCAAGGGACGACAAGCAGCACTGAGCCAGCGCACCGGCCGCGCTTCCGCTTCGAGGCAGGACCAGCAGCGGCGCCGCCGTGGTCTATCACTCTGCTATGCGACACCGGGCTAGCGCTAATGCCCCTGTCGGCGCCGAATCGCGCTGTGCGTGACGTCGGCGATGAATCACCAGAGGGGCTTGCGGCGGCACGTTGATGAATGGACACCCTCGCCAATCCGGGGCTAGCCGACCCGCCCCCAGCCGTCCGCGCAGCGTTGGCGGACCCAAGGTTGGTCTATGAGACGCCGGCGCCGGGCTTCCCGGCGTCCGGTGGTCGATCCGCAATCGGGCGCAATCGCTCGCATCGGCGTGACGGCGGAACACCCTGACTCCTCACGAGTCATCCAGGAGCTGCATTTGGGCTGCATGAGAACATCGTCATATAGGCGCCCGTGGGACGACCACCTGGCCCCGCAAGGACATGCTGGGCGCGGTCGTGGGCGCGCGATACCGTGTCCTGTTGGTCGATGCGACCGAGACGACCAGTGACGCGGCGGTACTACCCGGACTACGGAAAGCTCGTGAAGCGGAGCGCGCTGATGTACGTCGCCTTCGCGCTGGTCCTCATCCTCGTCGGAGCTGGTTCCGCACTCGGAGCGCCGGGCTGGGTGCTTCGCAGCGTCGCGCTGGTCGACATCGTTGGCTTCTTCGTCTGGTTCGTGTGGTTCGGAGTGGCTTGGACGCGAGAGGAGCGCCACCGTCGCGTCGAAGCGGCCCAGCCGTCCGCCACGGCGAGTGAGCGTCCCCCGCTGACGCTGCGGAACATGGTCCGCGGAGTCGGGCTGCCGTGGTTCTTGTTCAGCGTTGTCGCCATGCTCGGACTGCCGCTAGCCATCGTTGGAGCGCTCGGGCACGTTCATTGGCTGCTGGTCGTTGGGCTCGTCTTGCTTGTCGCTGAGCTGGTTGACCAAGCCATCATCTGGCCGGCGCGAAGGGCCCGCCACCGCGCCTCTAGATAGACGCTGGCGACCGCCGTCCGCCCCTCGTCACAGCGGCCCGTTTCACCCAGGGAGCGGACCCAGCAGGAGCGGCGCCGCCAACCGAAGCGACGACGGCTGCTGATCTCTCAGGAGCACAACGGCTGCGACTGCTGGGGTGCCCGTGCGCGTCGGCGTGAGCGGGCCGGCAGCGCCGGACTGCTGGTTGGGGTCGCCAACGTCCGCTTCCCTTTCGCCGCTTGAGACGAGCACCCGGCCGCGGCGGCGACTGGCGCGTCGGAGGTGAATCTGTCGCAGTCGTCGATCGGTACGCAACATCCGCGGGAACGGCATACCCGCCGTGAGGGCTCAGTCGGAGGGTGCGTAGCGGTGGTGGAGCATAAGGTCGTTGCCGTCCGGGTCTGAGAAAAAGGCCATATGGCAGACGCCGGTGTCCAGAGTTGCGCCGGCGAATTCGACGCCTTTGGTCTCGAGTTCAGCACGAGTGGCGGCAACGTCGTCGCAGCCGAGCGCCCATGGGTTGCCCTTCTGGGCCACAAACGGGAATCCGAGTTTTTCTGGCTCCCAGATGCCGAAGCACGTGTCGCCGGCCCACTGCTCGAAGTCCGCGTGCTCGTCGGGGCGCAGGCCGAGGGTGTTCCGGTAGAAGCTGCGGGCGCGGTCGGCGTCCCGGGAAGGGATTCCGATGAAGTCGAGTCGAGTGATCATGGAGAAGTTCTATCCGCCATCGCGGTCAACGATGGTCCTCAAGAGATCAACGACCCGCCGGCTAGGCCGCAGGGCCGGTCCCGCCTGGACCAACTTCTCTCCGACAAATGCCGCGAAGTCTCATCAGACGTTCCCATGTGAAACCCCGGCGGCGCCTGTCGAGCAGTCCGGTGAAGCATCCCGTTGTGCGACGCGGCGACGCCCGCACGGAATCGCCGCAGACGACGCTCGGGACAGTGCGCTGAGTCGATCGCGCTATTGGCGCCCGCTACAAGCCCGAGACCCGCACGCCTAGGGAGTGCCCGGCATACACTCGGGCCTGTGGATGAACGGATGATCGACCGGTTCCGCCGGCGGCTGTCTGACGGTCACGTCGTTGTGATCGACGGGGGCACAGGCACTGAGCTTGAGGCACGTGGGGTACCGATGCACGGTGCGGTGTGGTCGGCATTGGCGGTACTCGATCATCACGAAATCGTTCGTGGTGTGCACGAGGACTACGTCAGTGCCGGTGCCGAGGTGATCATCGCGAACACGTTTACCGCCAACCGGTTGGCGCTTGAACCCGTGGGGTTCGGGGGACGCGTCGCGGAGATCAACCGACGCGCGGTGGAGGCTGCCCGGCAGGCGAGGGAGAATGCCGCGGATCGAGACGTGCTGATCGCCGGGTCTCTTACTCCACACAGCACCGACGGCGTGCCCGCAACGCAGCCCGGTCGAGACAGAGTGATCGCGTGCTTTCGGGAGCAGGTAGCCGTGCAGGCGGAGGCGGGTGTGGATTTGTTCGCGCTCGAGATGGTGCCGTCAGCGTGGTATGGGTCGGCGGCGCTGCACGCGGCCAGCGAGAGCGGCCTGCCGGTCTGGCTCGGCCTCACCGCGCCAAGCAGCCCGGACCTCGACGAGACGTTGACCACGCTTGTCGAGAGCCTTGTATGCCCCGCCGTGACGGCGGTCAACGTTATGCACACGGCCGTCGACGCGGTCGAGCCAGCCGTGAACGCAATCCAAGGATGCTGGAGCGGGGTCATGGGAGCGTACGCGCATCACGGCACATGGGCACCGCCGCACTGGATCTTTGGCGAGATCAGCGCTGAGGCGTACGCAGCGGCCGCGCTCGGCTGGGCGCAGCGCGGTGTGCAAATCATTGGAGGCTGCTGCGGAATCCGGCCTGCCCACATCAGAATGCTGAGCGAGCAGCTACCCAGTCAGATCCCCAAGGTCGCGCGGGTCGGGCTCAATCTGGACGTCAATCCGACACCGTGACTCGAATCACCAGAGCGGCACGGTAGGACCGTCCTCCCTATGTACTCGACGACTCCGGACCGGCGTGCGAGCAGGGACGGACGTGGATCTCTGGTGGCGGATCCGCGTCGAGTTCTCAGCGAGCGTCACGCACACGCGTCCCGCTCCGGTGATTGGGACGGTCGCCGCACGGATCACGACACGATCGTTATCCAGCGCGACTGACGGCGTCGCGGCTACCGGGTCGAGCCGAACGTTGCACGGCCCATGAGCCGCTTGTGCTCGTCAGCGGGAACGAACCCAGAGGCGTCCACCGCCGACAGGGGCAAGTACCGCGCTCGCATCTAGGAAGGTCTCTCTTCCCGGAAGCACCAGCACACGGCCTTCGCGCACACGCACGGCTGCACGGAGTCCGGCTGGCTGTACGCAAGACGTTGGCACTGAGACTGCGGCGAGGCCGGTCCGCCGGCCGGCACGTTCGGCAGACGATGGTGAGGCGGTCGCCGTAGGTCTTAAGACAGGTCGTGCAGGAATCGGCGCAGCGCGCCGCGTACAGCTGCGGGCTCTTCCAGCCAGGGGCAGTGCGCGGAGTGCTCGAGTTCGACCCAGCGCCCACGTGGAGCGAGCTGCGCCACGCGACGGGCTCGGGCGGGGTCGGTGTCATGGGCACCGTGGATGACGAGAAGCGGGACATCGAGAAGCCGCACTTGATCCTCGAGGCCGCTTTCGAGGTGGGTCTTGTAGGTCTGGGTGACGGCGCGAAAGATGTGTTCGTCGCGAGGGAATCGGTATAGCGGCTGCTCGTCGAGCACGCGGGCGTGACGGCGGTCAGCGAAGTCGGTGATCCACATCAGCCGCAGAAAACGCTGGACGGCGGCGGTGTCACCGGCGGCGAGTTCGCGCCGGAGGTCTGTGAGCTCGGCGCGCTCGGTGTCGCTAAGCCGCGCTAGTCGACGCTGCTGGGCGTCCTGTTGCCATCCCCACCGCAAACCGGTGCCGGCGAGGTAGATGACGGCGAGCGTGTGCTCGGGATGAGCGAGCGCGTAGAACAGGGCGAGGTTGGCGCCCCATGAGTGGCCCCCGAGCACCCATTTCGGATGGCCCCAGTGCGTGCGCAGCGCGTCGAGGTCGGCGATAAACGTGTCGACGTCAAACCCGCCGTCGCCGCGTGAGCGCCCGGAGCCACGCTGGTCATAGCGGTGCACCCGGGCGAGGTCATCGATCATGAAGGCAAGTGGCTCGAGATTGTCAGACAGGCCAGGACCGCCGTGGCAGAGCACGACCGGCAGGCCCGCTCCCTGCGACACCGTCCACAGCACCGCGCCGGCGGTCTGAACTTCCTGCACCGTCTGGGTCGACATCTCCGTCACGATATGCCCTACCGTCCCGGTGACCGAAGAGTCAGGGTTCCAAGCCCGATGGGCCTTCTTGAGGGCTGTGGCGAGACTCCTGACGCGCACTGTGATGCTCTAGGCCTGTGCTCTTGGCCGACTATGACCCCGGCTGGCCGGCTGCGTTCGCAGCGCTGCGCGATCGCGCGGTAGCGCTGTTGTGAGATTGGGTGCTCGCGGTCGAACACCTCGGCTCAACTGCTGTGCCTGACTGCCGCGGCCGCAGAGCGGCAGTGCGATCGAGACTGCCGCCTCGGCGACGAAGCAGAAGCGGAAGAACAGCCCGCCAGGAGGACCCGTCCGCGCCTCAGGAGGGGCTGTCCCGTAGACGTCCGGGCTGCGATTAGCTCTCTTTCAGCTCCTCGGCGAGCATCACGATGATCCCGCTGGGGCCGCGGATATAGGTGAGCTTGTAGACGTCTCGGTAGATCGCCACGCCGCGCAACGGGTGACAGCCGTGCCTCGCGGCGATCTTGAGCGCCTCATCGATGTCGTCAACCGAGAAGGCGACGCGGTGCATGCCGATCTCATTCGGCTGTGTGGGCTTGGTCTCGATCGCGTCGGGATGGATGTACTCGAACAGTTCGAGGCGACCGCTGCCGTCTGGCGTCTGGAGCATGGCGATGTTGGCGTGGTTGCCGTCGAGGCCCACGGCGGTGTCGGTCCACTCGCCACTAACCGTGTCGCGACCGAGGACAGTCAAACCAA
>JBAQGP010000173.1:0-1974 GCA_049287845.1 Solirubrobacteraceae bacterium
GGGCAGCGCTGCCACGGACGCGGCCCCCCCGCCCTCGGCCTCACCGAACACCTGATCGAGCGGGAAGTCGATGAACGCCGGGCCCGAATGGGGCGTCACCGCCGCCCGCAGCGCCTCGTCGAGCAGCCGCGGGATCTCCACCGTGCTCCGGACGGTCGCGGCGTGCTTGACCACGGGCGCCACGAAGGGGACGTGGTCGATCTCCTGCAGCGAGCCCTGGCCCCAGCGAAACGCGGGCGCCCGCCCGCCCAGCACCAGCATCGGCGAGTTGTTCTGGGCGGCCGAGGCCATCGCGCTCATGCCGTTGGTCACGCCCGGGCCCGCGGTCAGGGCGCACACGCCGGGCGTGCGCGTGACCTTGGCCCAGCCCTCGGCGGCGAACGCGGCCGCCTGCTCGTGGCGGACGTCGACGATGTCGATGCCCTCGGCGCGACAGCCGTCATAGATCGAGAACAGATGACCGCCCGAGAGCGTGAACAGCTTGGTGACGCCGTAGCCGCGCAGCGCGCGTGCCACGAGGCGGCCGCCGTGCAGCATCGTGTCGGTGTGGATGTGGGTGTCGGTGTCGCTGGTCACGCCCGGGACGCTACCGGGCTTGCCCGGCGTCGGGCGTGTCGGGTGGTAGGGCGGGCGCCAGGCGCATCGCGTTGACGATCGCGCCTCCCAGGATGATGAGCGCAACCACGTAGAACCAGCCCAGCATGATCAGCACGAACACGATCGTCGTCCCGAAGTGGGCGATGTTCGAGATGTTGGTGAGGTAGGCGGGAAAGGCGTAGTCGACCACGGCGATGGCCACGGTGGCCCCCAGCGCGCCCGGCCACACGGCGCGCCACGGGACCTTGAGGTGCGGGACGCGCGAGTAGATGATGACCAGGCAGACGAACAGCAGGGCCAGGCTGAAGGCCAGCGAGGCCGCGTAGACGAGCCC
This sequence comes from Solirubrobacteraceae bacterium, assembly GCA_049287845.1. Taxonomy (GTDB): domain Bacteria; phylum Actinomycetota; class Thermoleophilia; order Solirubrobacterales; family Solirubrobacteraceae; genus Palsa-465. The sequence continues at coordinate 932 of JBAQGP010000173.1, forward strand.
GGCGACGTGCGCGAGGTCGAAGGGCAGCTTGTTGGCACCGGCGCGCAGCAGGCTCTGCACCGTCGGGATGGCCACCGTCGCCACCATGAACAGCAGCACCACGAACAGCATCGAGATGGCAAAGCGCTTCTGCCTCAGCCACCCGCGCGAGGGGCCGTGGTAGATCTGATCGAACGCGGTGTCCAGGGCGCCCCAGAACGAGGAGCCCAGCCACAGGCTCGCCACCAGCGCCAGGACGCCGGTACTGGTGGTGGAGGTGCGAATCTGGTCCAGCAGCGAGTCCAGCGTGCCCTGAGCGGTCCCCGGGAACACCTCCTGGAGGTCCTGGAGCACGCTGTGCGCGACAGCGTGGCTGGACAGGACCTGGCCGGCGACGAACAGGCTGAGCAGAGCCACCGGGATGATCCCCAGCAGCATGTTGTAGGCGATCATCGAGGCCATGCCCGTGACGTTGGCCCCGTAGGCGATGCGCCAGAACCTGCGCATGGCGCGGGGCAACGCCCTGAGGTTCAGTCCGCTGCCCACGCGCCGGCGCCGTCGTTGCTGGAGGCGTCGACTGGGTACGCGCGCGGAGCCCACAGTTGTACGTGTACCTGTTTGCCGTTCAGTTCAACCGTCTTGCGCTCATCGAGCTCGAACCTTGAGTTCTGAGCCGGCGGCGAGTGTCCTCTGTGATAGCGCCTGATCTGCGGTCTCGCGGATGGCGGCCCGCACGCGCGCGCTGGACGCGCCGCCCGTTAGACCGGGGCGATTCGCCTCTGGGCGGCCGGGGGCTGGGCCATCAGCGCCCGCGCCGCCAGGAGTCCGCCCTCGCCCTCGAACCACTGGTCTCCGATGCGGATGGCGGGGAGCTCGCTGATCCCGCGCGCTCGGAGCAGGTCGGCATTGGCCTCCAGCTCCTCGTCGCGCCACGTCTCGCCCGCGGCGCTCAGGCATCCCTCGAGCGGGACCCCGGCGGCCGCGGCCGCCTCGGCCAGCGTCTCGGGGTCCTCGAGGTCAAAGCCGCCGCAGAAGGCGAGGCGGCTCGCCGCCAGCGCGAAGGC
>JBAQGP010000174.1:0-7376 GCA_049287845.1 Solirubrobacteraceae bacterium
CTGTAGGACTGTTCGTGCTGTTTTCCCAAAGGAGAGGTTGCATGCAGGCGACAGACGTCACCGATGTCGTTGCGGGGCCGAGGCACGGCGTGGACCGGGTCGGCCACTTGGAGACCAGGGGAATCGATTTCATTCCCGAGGCGGAACGTCACTCGAGCCCGCGTGATCTGGCGTGGGTGTTCTTCGGCGCACAGTTCACGTACGCCGCGTTCATTCTCGGCGCGCTCCCGATCGTCTTCGGCCTCAACTGGTGGTCGGCGTTCACGGCGATCCTCGTCGGCTCCGTCGTGGGGGCGGCGGCCTTTGCCGGCATGTCGGTGATGGGTCCGAAGACGGGCACCAACGGAACCGTCTCCAGCGCGGCGTTCTTCGGCATCCGGGGCCGCTATGTGGGTTCGTTCATCGCCCAGATCATCGACCTCGGGTTCTTCGCACTGACGACGTGGGCGGGCGCAGAGGCGTTGCTCTCCGCGGGCCACCGATGGTTCGGGATCGGCACGGGCAACGGGCCTCTGGCGGTGGCGATGGCACTCGTGGCGGCGGTGACGCTGTTCATCGGCATCCTCGGTCACGCCACGCTTGTCGCCTATGAGAAGTTCATCTCGGTCAGCAACCTGCTCATCATGGCGCTCGTCGTCGCGCTCGCCACCAAGCACTTCACCGCTCATCAGGCGCACGCTCAGTACGCGTTGGGCAGCTTCAGCGCCACATGGTTTCTCGCCGTGACCGTCGCGATCGCCAATGCCACCTCATTCGGTCCATTCGCGAGCGATTACTCCCGCTACATCCCGGCCGCCACACCGTCGCGCGAGGTGTTCCGCGGGGCGGTCGCCGGGATGTTCACCGGCAACATCGTCGCCCTCCTGGCCGGGGCGTTCATCGGCCTCTCGATCACGAATCCGAGCGATCCCGTCTCCGGCATCGTTTCGATTCCCGGCGCGGTTGTGCTCATCCCGGTGGTCGCCCTGGGATTCATCGGAAACGCCACCAACGGCGCGATGTGCGTCTACAACGGGACGCTTGACCTGCAGGCCATCCTGTGGCGCCTGCGGCGGCTGTCGGTCGGTCTGATCTTCGGGGTGGGCGGCCTGGCCGTCGCCTATCTCGGAGTGATCGTGTTCAACGCGATCAACTCCATCAACGCGCTGGTCTCAATCGTCACCGTCCTGGTGACGCCGTGGATGGCGATCAACATCATCGGCTACCTCCGCTGTCGTGGACGCTTCCTTCCGCATCATCTGCAGGCGTTTGCCGATCCCTCGCAGCGTGGCGTCTACTGGTACACGAGCGGCTTCAACGTCCGCGCGGTGATCGCGTGGGTGGCCGGTGTCGTCGTGGGGCTGATGTTCACCAACACCAGCCTCCTGGTCGGACCGCTGGCGACCAGCGCCAACGGCGTCGATCTCAGCTTCATCAGCGCCGCGATCATCGGCGGGACGCTCTACCTCTTGATTGGCGTTCCCGCGTCGCTCGGCGTCGACTCAGAGACGAGCGCGCAGGCTGCGGTGAGCCCGATCGACTCGACGCTGGTGCACTAGATGCCGGAGCTGACGCACACCTACCGGCGCGATCAAGCGCTGACGGCGCTCAACGACACTCGCGCCGAGCTGGTCGGCGCACGGCTGGCCGGCGCGGTCACAGACGCCGTGGGCCCGCGGCGGTTCCTGCACGCGGGACCGCCGATCGCGCCCGACGAGCTGACCGGTCCGATGCGAGCGGCCGTGATGGGGGCGCTGGTCCTCGAGGACGAAGCCGCCGACCTCGAGGCTGCCGCCGAGATCATCGATGCCGGAGAGGTGGAGCTGCGGCCGTGCAACGAGGCCGGAGCAACCGGACTGGCGACCGGGATCGTGTCGCCGAGCATCCCGGTGGTCGTCGCCCGTTCCGCTGAGGGCCGGGAGGCGTTCGCGCCGCTGCACGAGGGCAACGGCGCGACGCTGCGCTACGGGTCCTATGGCCCGGAGACCATCGACCGTCTGCGCTGGCTGGGACGTGTCGTCGTGCCGGCGCTCGACGCTGCCATCAACGATGGCCCACCGATCGATCTGAGCGCGATTCAGGCCGAGGGGTTGCGCCGCGGCGATGAGTGCCACAACCGCAATGCAGCGACCTCCGCGGCGCTGGCGCTGACCTTGGCCCCCGCGCTGGTCCGCCAAAGGCCGGAGATCGCCGCCGAACTCCTGGCGGACATGGGCCAGAACAACCAGCTGTTCCTCAGCTTCTCGATGATCGCCGCCAAGGTCGTCGCTGACACGGTGCACGAGCGCGCGGAGCCGGGCATCGTCACCACCATCGCCGCCAACGGACGACGGGTTGGCATCCGGGTCTCGGGCTGTGGTGACCGTTGGTTCACCACGGAGGCCCCGCTCGGCACACCGCGCGTGTTCGACGGGTACACGCTCGCCGATGCCTGCGCGTTGATGGGCGATTCGTTCGTCACGGAGGTGATCGGGCTCGGTGCACTGGCGTCATCGGCGGCACCGGCTCTCGCCTCCTTCCTCGGGACGCAACCCAGCGACGGGGCGGCCAAGGTGGCCGAGATGCGCACGATCTGCGCCGGCACCAGTACCCGGTTCCTGGTCCCGTTCGAGAACTATCGCGGATCGCCGGTCGGTATCGATGTCGCACGGGTCCTCGAGACCGGAGTCACGCCGCTGGTCAACGGCGGCTTCGCTCACCGCGATCCCGGCGTCGGGATGGTGGGCGCCGGCGTCGTCCGGCTCCCAATGGACCTATTTGTGCAAGCAGGCGAGGCGCTGGCCTCGAGGAACGGAGAGAACGGATGACCGTAGCCACTGCGACGGCCTACAAGACGGCCGAGCTCGTGCCGCTGTTCGCGCGCATGCTCGAGCTGTGCAAGCTGCAGGCCGACGAATCGCTGGTGATCCTCATGGAGCCCGAGTCCAACCAGGAGTACGCGGCCGCCATGTACGGAGCGGTGCGGGGGATCGGCGCCGAGTCGGTGACCCTGATGGTCCCGTCGGCACCGCCCGAGCAGGTCCCGGTCATCCGCACCGGAAACGTGTCCTCGGCGATCCTCAACGGCTCCCGGCTGGCCGTTGACACGCTCAAGCGAGCCGACATGGTGATCGACCTCTCGATGGGCGGCCTGCTGCATTCGACCCAGCAGAAGGAGATCCTCGACGCCGGCACCCGGATGTTGATGGTCCACGATCCGGTCGAGGCGCTCGAGCGGATGTTCCCGACCGACGATGACCGCCGGCGCGTCGAGCGGGGCATCGAGCGATTGAAGAGCGCCACGCGCATCCGCCTGGAGTCAGACAACGGCACCGACGTGTGGTTCGACAAGGCCGACCGCCCGGTGTTCGGCCAATATGGCTACACCGATGAGCCTGGGCGCTGGGATCACTGGCCGTCGGCCTTTCAGTACACGATCCCCAGCGACGGAGCCGGTGAGGGCACCGTCGTCCTGGATCCCGGCGATATCTGGTACCCGACGAAGCGCCACATCACCACGCCGGTCACGCTGCGCTTCGAGGGGGGCGTCGTGGTCGCGATCGAGGGTGGATATGACGCCTTCATGATCCGTGACTACATCGAAGGCTGGCGGGATCCGGAGGGCTTTGCGATCTCTCATACCGGCTGGGGATCACATCCGCGAGCGCTGTGGAATGCCGTCGCGTTTCAGGAGCCGCTGGACATCATCGGCCAGGATGGCCGCACCGCGTACGGCACAACGCTGTTCGCGCTCGGCGAGAACGCCACTTTCGGCGGCAAGCAGACCACGGGCTGCCATCAGGATTTCGCGCTGCGCCACCACCGGTTCTACCTCGATGACGAACTGATCGCCGACAGCGGTCAGATCATCCCGGAGGACCTCCGATGACCACCCCTGACCTCATCGCCGGCGCGCAGGACGTATACGAGCGCAGCGGGATCGGCATGCGCGTCGGGTTCGGCGCGTCGCCGGCCGTCGTGGTCGTCGATTTCCAGAACGGGTTCACCGACCCGGACTCGCCCGTCGGCGGGGATGTCTCCGATGCGCTGGCGGCGACCGCCCGGCTGCTCAGGGCGGCGCGGGCGGCTCGTCTCCCGGTCGCCTATACCGCGGTCGGCTTCGCTCCCGGGTTGAACGACGGCGCCACCTGGCTCCGGAAGATGCCGGGCCTCGGGGCGCTGGTCCAAGGGACCTCGTGGTGTGAGATCGACGAACGGGTCGCTCCCGATCCAGGGGAGCCGGTCTGGATCAAGCGGGCTTCCTCGGCGTTCTTCGGGACACCGCTGATCCCGTTCCTGACCGCGGCGCGAGTTGACACGGTCATCGTCGCCGGGTGCGTCACCAGTGGTTGCGTCCGCGCCACCACCATCGATGCGGTGTCGTGGGGCTATCGCACCATCGTTCCCTTCGAGTGCGTGGCCGATCGTGCCTCGGGTCCTCACGAATGGAACCTCTTCGATATTGATTCCAAGTACGCGGACGTCGTCAGGCTGGACGAGGTACTCGCCACCGTTGACGGAATCGCGGCCAAGGTGGCGGTGTGATCGAGGCCATTGTCACCCGCGAGCATCAGTTCCGGATGCCCTACTCGGTGGGGCTGAGAGTCCCGGCCGGCCATGACCTGGTGTTCGTCGCCGGGTTGAACGCCTTGCCGCTCTATCACGATCACCCGCATCGGCTCCAGGATCTCGAGTTCCCCGCGGATCCAGGAGAGCAGACGAGAGTCGTTCTGGAAGCGATGAGCGAGGTCCTCGGTGGCGCGGGGGCAACGCTGAGCGACGTGGTGCGTCTGGACGCGTTCATCACCGACATGACCTTTCAGGACCAGGTCGCGCGGCAACTCGGCGTCGCCTTCGGTGGCTCGCGGCCGCCGGCGATGAGCTTGATCGCGGTCCGCGAGCTGGTCGTGCCGGGTCTGAGCGTGGAGATCAACGCCATCGCAGCGGTCCCGGGGGGTTAGCAGATGCTCTTCAGCACCATGATCGTCCAGACGACTCCCGACGAAGGTCCCGAGCGCTACGACGAGATCGTCGAGCAGGTGCTCCTCGCCGAGTCCCTCGGATATCACCGCGTCTGGTTGACCTGCCATCACTTCACCTCGTTCAGCCGTCCATCGAGCATGCTCATGCTGTCGTACCTGGCGGCCAAGACGACTCGCATCCGGCTCGGCCTCGGAGTTGTCGTTCTCCCGCTCGAGCACCCGGTTCGGGTCGCCGAGGACGCCGCGGTGCTGGATCACCTGAGCGGCGGTCGCGTCGACCTCGGCGTTGGGCGCGGGATCCAGCCCGAGGCATTTCAGGGGTTCGACGTACCGATGCAGGATGCCACCGCGCGCCATTGGGAGGCGCTGGAGATTCTCCACAAGGCATGGACCCACAAGCGCTTCTCGCACCAGGGACGATTCTGGACCGTCCCGGAGTTGACAGTCCTGCCGCGGCCTCTGCAGGATCCGCATCCACCCATCTGGCAGGTCGGGATCAGCCCCGGCTCGATTGAGCGAGCGGCCGCGAGTGGCCACCATGGCCTGATCGGTACCTACATGAACACGCTCGACGAGGTGCACGATGATCTGGAGCGCTGGCGGGCGCATCGCCAGCCGGACAGCGGGGACGCGGCCGGGCAACGGCTGGCTCACAACGAGCTCGTGTACGTTGCCGAGACCGACGAGCAGGCCGAGCGGGACGCCCGGGCAAGTGGCTTGTCATACAGCCGCTCCGCGGGCGAGACGTGGAAGGGGCATGACGACAGCAGCGCCGGGTTGCCGGACGAATACGATCACTGGCGCGGGCTGGCTCAGCGCACCGCCACTCTGGACTGGGACGATCTGAGGGAGAATCGGGCGCTGATCGGCTCGCCGGAGACCGTCGCCGCCAAGGTCCGCACACTGGCGGGCTGGGGCGTCGACGACCTGATCGTGTTCTCCAGCTTCGGCGGGATGCCGCACGAGCTCACCTGTCGCTCGTTGCGCCTGTTCGCCGATCGCGTGATCCCGGCGGTGACGGAATGACTGCGCCGGACGAATCAGTCCCCGGGGTGGCACTGTTCGACCTCCTGCGCCGGCGGCGCATGCACCGCGTGTTGAGCGGGGCGCCCGTTGCCGAGGCCCAGCTCGAGCAGCTCGCCTGGGCCGCGTCCCGGGCACCGATGGGTGGTAACCAGTTGATGCGGCGCATCCTGATCGTCACCGACGAGCGCCTGATCGAGGTGGTGCGGTTGGTGACCCCGAGCTTTGGTGCCACCGGCGCCGCGGCAGTGATCGTGCTCTGCACCGATCTCATCGTGGCCGAGGAACGGATGGGAACGCTCGGGCGCGATCTGATCTCACTGATCGACGCAGGCGCTGCCGCCGAGAACGTGGCGCTGGCCGCCGCCACATTGCAGCTGGGCGTGAGTTTCATCCGTTCGGCGAACGAGGCAGCGCTCCGACCGGTGCTCGAGCTCCCAGCTGAAGTGCGGCCTGACATTCTGATCGCCGTCGGACATCCCTCATCGCGTCCGGGGCCGGCCGCGGTCAGCCGGCGCCCTGATATCTACCGCGACACCTACGGCCAGCCGTGGAAGGAGATTGCGTAGCCATGTTCGACATCGCGACGTACCTGATCGCCTGTGCCCGGGACTGCCTCGATGAGCCGCCCCTGTTCGGACCTCGGAGGATGATCGAGGCCGCCGCTCGCGTTGCCGACGCCGGTAGCGACGATCCGGCGTTGCGGCTGCTCGGCGAGCGGATCGCGGAGCGACGCGGCGCCCTGCTGGGAATGGGCCGGGATGATTTCGCCGACTGGCTCGATGAGCTGGTGGGCCAGCTGGCCGTCGAAGCTCGGCGCCGGGCGATCGTCGACGGGGCGTCAGCATGACGCCAACCGCGCTCATTGACTCCTTCTACGACGCCTACAACCGTCATCAGGTCGCCGACGCAATCGCGCTGTATGCGACTCAGGCCGAGCACCACGAGGTGGCGCAGGGCCGCCATGTTCGCGGACGCGAAACGATCGGAGCTGGATTGAGTACGTTCCTGACGTCTTTCCCCGACTCGCATTGGCAGGAACAGCGGCGGGTCGTCGGAGCCGACGCCGTTGCCGTTGCCTACCGGCTGACGGGAACGCTCGCAGCTCCCATGGGCCCGTTTCGTGAGGTCGGCGCCCGGCTCGAGCTCGAGGGCATGCACCTGTTCGAGATCCGCGACGATCAGATCGTTTCATCATCGGACTACTGGGATGCGAATACATTCGCGCGTCAGATGACGACCACGGGTTGACATGGCATACATCGCACGCGTCATCTACGAGGTCCGGCCCGGTCACGGGGTCCAAGCCGAGGAGGTGCTGTGCCTCCTTCGCGGACACACCCTCGCCGAGGCGGGCTGCCTGGCCTACGAGCCATATCGCAACCCGGACGATCCAACGAGGCTGTACCTACA
>JBAQGP010000175.1:0-2141 GCA_049287845.1 Solirubrobacteraceae bacterium
GCCAGGAGCAGCGGCCGCGCGGCGGCGACGACCACGGCGAGTGCGGCCAGCGCCACGGCGGCGGCGATCACCGCCGCAGCGGTGCTCAGGGAATAGATCGATCCGAAGAGGGTGTTGGCGGTCGTGATGCCGCTGGCGCCCGCAGCGCTCGTGGCCAGGATCGCCAGCAGCAGCACGCCGATCCCGAGGATCCACGCGAAGGTGATCCCGATCGTCACGTCGTCGGCCCGGGCGCGGCGGCCCAGGACGCCCATCGCGCCGGCCAGCGCCAGGGTGAGGGCGAACAGACCGATGCGTTCGTCGACGCCGGCGGCGGCGGCGGCGATCGCGCCGACGAAGGCGACATGGCTGAGCGCGTCGCCGGCGAACACCTGCGCCCGGACCACGACGAACCAGCCGATCACGCCGCAGGCCAGGGCGATGAACGTCCCCGCCAGCCACGCGTTGCGGACGAACTCGTGGGTGAACATCAGCCGCCGCCGCTGCGGCCGTGTCGCTCGCGGCGCGCCGTGAGGCGCGTGATCACGTAGACGGCGAAGCCGATCGTGCTCACGTAGAAGCCGACGGGATAGATGCTGAAGTAGGCGATCGCCAGCGCCAGCCAGACGGTGATGAGCGCGAAGGCGACGGTGAGGACCAGGCCGGCCAGAGGCGCGAGGGTGAGCTGCTGGGCCGCCGCCGCGGGGGCCACCAGGAGCGCGAAGACCAGGAGCGCTCCGGTGAGCTGGCTGGTGGCGGCGATGGCGAGCCCCAGGACGAGCAGGAAGAGCGCGTCCAGCAGGGCCACCGGCACGCCGCTGGCGCGGGCCACCTCGCGGTCCACGGAGGCGAAGAGCAGCGGCCGGGCCAGGGCGGTGAGCACGGCCAAGGCGACGAGGGCAACCAGCAGCAGGGTGAGCACCTGGCCCCGGCTGATGCCCAGGAAGGTGCCGAACAGCAGAGTCTCGGGCCCGCCGAGCACGGCCTGGTTGAGCGAGAGAAAGAGGAACCCGGCGGCCAGGCCGACGGTCTGGACCGTGCCGATCACCGCCGACTCGCCGCCATGTGTCCGCGCGGCCTGCGCCGTGCCCGCGCGGCCGCCTCGGCCGGCGCGGCCGATGGCCAGTGCCGCCGCCGTACACATCACGTAGTAGCCGAGCGCCGTGGGCAGCCCGGCGAGCGCGGCGCCGGTGGCGCCCGGGAAGGCCATCACGCTCAGCGTGTGCGAGGCGAACGTCTGGCGGCGCAGCACGACGTACCAGCCGACCACCCCGGCGAGGACGGCGACGATCGTCCCCGCCTCCAGCGCATTGACCATGAACGGGTACGTGAACAGCTGGCGGAGATCGTCGATGGGGTTGGGGGAGAGCGACGGCGTCATCCGTGGCGGTGGCCGTGATGGTGGGGCGCGTCGGGCTGGCCGACGACGACCAGCCGCCCGTCGGAGGCGCGCAGCACCTCGATCCGGGTGCCGTAGAGCTCGCTCAGCGTCTCGGCGGTGATCACCTCGTCCACCTCGCCGCACAGCGCCTGCCCACCCGCGAGGTAGACGACCCGGTCCAGGTAGGCGGCCAGGGGGTTGACGTCGTGGGCGACGAGCAGGACGGCGACGTCCTGGGCGGTCGCGATGCGCCGGATGAGGCCGGCGACCGCCGCCTGGTTGGGGAGGTCCAGGCTGTCCAGTGGCTCATCGAGGATGAGCAACTGAGGACTGCGGACGAGCGCGGTGGCGATGAGCAGGCGCTGCTGCTCGCCGCCCGAGAGCTCGCCGATGGCACGGTCGGCGTAGGAGGTTGCGCCCACCAGCGCGATCACCTCCTCGACCCGAGTGCGCTCGGTCCTATGCCGCCGCCGGGCCCGCGGAGTCAGCGGGACCGGCACACCCCACCGCGCGCCGTGCAGGCCGAGCATCACCAGGTCGACGCCACGCACGCGCGTGGCGGCGTCAAAGCTCTGACGCTGGGGCAGGTAGCCGATGTGGGCGCGGGCCTGCTGCGGCGGGCCCCCGAGGACGTCGAGCGATCCGCCGGCGAGCGGGACGAGGCCGAGGATGGCCTTCATGAGCGTCGACTTGCCGGCGCCGTTGGGGCCCAGGACGGCGACGAACTCACCGCGGCCGATCGTGAGCGAGACGCCTGAGAGGATCTCGCGCCCGCCCATCC
>JBAQGP010000176.1:0-3605 GCA_049287845.1 Solirubrobacteraceae bacterium
GCCTCGAGCGCCTCACCGCCCCGGTGACGCTCGACGCCGAGCTGTGGCGGGCCCACGTTCCCGCCGGGGTGCGCACCGGCGATCTCCAGCGCCGCGCGCGCGAGTCCGGGCTGTTCTACGCGCCGGACCCCGGCGCGCTCGAGCAGTCGCAGATCGGCGGCAACATCGCCACCAACGCCGGCGGCCCGCACGCCTTCAAGTACGGCGTCACCGGCACGTGGGTGCGCGGCCTCGAGCTCGTGCTCGCCTCCGGTGAGCAGATGAGCATCGGCGGTCCGGTGCGCAAGGACGTGGCCGGCTATGACCTGCGATCGCTCATCGTCGGCTCGGAGGGGACGCTGGCGATCGTCACCGCGGCGTGGCTCAGGCTCGTGCCCGCTCCGGACGTGGTCCTGCCGGTCGTGGCCTTCTACCCCGACGTGCAGAGCGGCTGCGCCGCGCTGGCCATGGTGATGGGCTCAGGCCTTCAGCCCGCGGCGCTCGAGTATCTCGACGAGCCGTGCGTGGAGGCGTCGATCGGCGCCTTCCCCGCCGGCGCGCCGGCCGAGCCCGCGTTCATGCTCCTCGCCGAGGCCGACGGATCCGCGCAGGAAGCCGCGCGCCTGCAGGGGGAGCTGCTGGAGGCGATGGGCGAGGGCGCGCTGAGCACCTATGCCCCCGAGGAGCGGAGCGCCATCCGGGAGCTGTGGCGGTGGCGTGGCGGCGTGGGTCCGGCGGTGACCACGGCGCGCGGCGGCAAGGTCTCAGAGGACATCGTCGTGCCGTTGGAACGCCTCGCCGAGGGCATCCTGGCGACGCGGGAGATCGGCGCGCGCCACGATCTGCCAGCCTGCAGCTGGGGGCACGCCGGCGACGGCAACCTGCACTCGACGTTCATGCTCGACCCCGAGGACGAGGCCGAGGCGGTTCGCTCGGAGGCGGCCGTCCAGGAGCTGTATGCGCTTGCCGCGTCGCTGGGCGGGTCGGTGTCCGGCGAGCACGGGCTCGGCGTGGCCAAGCGCGGGGCGCTGGCCCTTCAGTGGCCCGAGCCGGCGCTCGATCTCCACGACGCGATCAAGCGCCTGTTCGACCCCAAGGGGCTGCTCAACCCGGGGAAGAAGCAGGCGCGCGCGTGAGCAGCTCGTAGGCGTCGGGCCGGCGCGTCGTCAAGAACGGGAACAGCTCCAGCCAGTCCCGGCGCTGGTCGAGGTCCAGGTCGGCGACCAGGACCGCCGGGCGGTCGCGCGGGGCCTGCACGAGCACGCGCCCGTACGGGTCGGAGATGAAGCTCGACCCGTAGAAGGTCAGTGGATCCTCGACCCCGGTGCGGTTGATCGCCACCATGAACGTGCCGTTCGCGATCCCGTTGCCGACGATCACCTGCTGCCACAGCGGCTGGGTGTCGAAGTCCGGGTGGTCGGGCTCTGACCCGATCGCCGTCGGGTAGATCAGCACCTCCGCGCCCTCCAGCGAATAGGCGCGGGCCACCTCGGGGAACCACTGGTCCCAGCAGGTCGGTGCCCCGAGCCGGGCCTCGGGGTGGGCGGGGTCGTTTCCCAGCCCGATCAGCGGGAAGGCGTCGCCGCCCGGCGGACCCGGGCGGAAGTAGTGATCCTCGTAGTAGCCGGCGGTGACGGGGATGTGCAGCTTGCGGGTCCGCGACACCAGGGCGCCGTCGGGGGAGATGACCACCGCCGTGTTGAAGCCCAGGCCATCGTCGCCATCCGCGCGCTCGTACAGCGAGGCGTGGACGTAGACGCCCGACTCGGCGGCGGCGCGGCGCGCGAATGACACCGTCGCCCCGGACTCGAGGTCCTCGGGCGGGGCCCCCGCCGACTGGGGTCCGCCGGCGGTGACGGCGAAGTACGGCGACAGCGTCAGCTCCTGGAGGCAGACGATCCTCGCCCCCTCCCCCGCGGCCATCCGGATGCCGGCGACGAGCGCCGCCTCGTGCTCGGCCGGATCGGGGTGCCAGCGCTCCTGGACCAGGCCGAGGCGCAACGGGGCGCGCTCAGGCGCGCGGGTGCGCGCGGGCGAGGGCGGCGCCGGAAAGGCGGTGAGGAGCTCAGGCATCGACCAACGGTACCTGCTGGGTGATGCAGTGCGGACCCCCGCCTCCGTAGGCGAGCACGAGTCCCGGGACCGGGACGACCTCGCGGCCGGGGTAGCAGCCGGCGATGATCTCGAGCGCCGCCGCGTCGGTGTCGGCGCCGGCGACGGGCACGACCACCCCGCCGTTGCAGATGTAGAAGTTGAGGTAGCTGCCCGCCACCGTCTCGCCGGCCACCGTGGCGTACGGCAGGTGGGGCATCTCCACCACCTGTACCCCTGCGGACACCAGTACCTCACGATTCTCCTGACAATGGCGGTGGTTGGGGTTGTCCTCTGCCACCGACTGCAGGATCACCTCCCCCGGGCGGGTGAAGGCGGCGATGAGGTCGACGTGGCCGTCGGTGTCGCGGTCCTCCAGCAGCCCCATGCCCAGCCACAGGATCGTGTTCACGCCCAGCCGCTCGCGCAGCGTCGCCTCGATCTCCCCCCGTGACAGCGACGGATTGCGGTTGGGGTGCAGCAGGCACTGCTCGGTGGTGAGCAGCGTGCCCGCGCCGTCGGTGAGGATCGAGCCGCCCTCCAGCACCATGCCGCCGTCGAGGACCGGATCGCCCAGGTGCTCGGCGATCAGCCGCCCTACGGCGGCATCACGGTCCCACGGGGGGAACTTCTCCCCCCACGCGTTGAAGCCGAAGTGCACGGCGGTCCGCGCCGCGCCGTCGTCATCGACGACGTAGATGGGACCGCAGTCGCGCAGCCACGAGTCGTCCAGCGGCAGCTCGACGATCTCCACCCTCGCGGTGCAGGCTGCGCGTGCGGCGGCTGCATCCGCGCCCGCGTTGGCGATCATCGTCACCGGCTCAAAGGCGGCGACGGCGTTGGCCACCGTCGCATAGTCCGCGCGCGCCTGCTCCATCGTCTCGCCCCACAGGTCGGTGCGGCACGGCCACCCCATCAGGGTTCGCTCGTGGGGCTCCCATTCCGCCGGCGTGCGCACGGGCGACAATCTACGCGTCGCAGGCGCTAGGCGCACGACGCCGACGTACGTCAACGACATGCCTGAGGAAGGGCGGCGGATCCTGAAGCGCCGGATCGCACATCAGCACTTCCTACGGTGTGCGATCTGAGAGTTCAGCCCGCTGAAGCGTCACATCGCACAACCCCCACAGCCGCGGTGCGCGATCTGTGGCTTCAACATTGCGACCAATCCCCGCCCATCGACAGCCTGTTGTTGACCTGCGCCCGCGTCGTGCGCCCACGCGACGGACCACCGGCGCGACGCAGCACCGGCGAGGCACCTACGCCAGGTGCAACCGGTGCGCCACCGCCGCGGCCTGGGTCCGGCCCTGCACGCCCAGCTTGGCCAGGATCCGGGAGACGTGCACGCTGGCGGTCTTCTCGGCCATGTACAGGGCCGCCCCGATCTGGCGGTTGGTCGCCCCCTCGGCCAGCAGCGCCAGGACCTGACGCTCGCGCGGGGTCAGGCCGAAGGGGTCCTCCGCGGCCTCTGCGGCCCGCCCGTTGCCGTCGCCGTTGACCGGCGGCGCCGGGGTGGCCGTCGCGGCTCCCAGGTC
>JBAQGP010000177.1:0-3877 GCA_049287845.1 Solirubrobacteraceae bacterium
GCGCTGAGCGGCGAACCCCTCGGTGGTCACCGCGCCGTTGAGGTAGCCGCCGGAACGCAGGATCGCCGAGACGAACCCGGAGCAGTCGAGACCGCCGCCTGCGCCGTGGCCGCCGCCGTAGACGTACGGCGTGCCCAGCAGGCCATCGGCGGCGCGGATCATGTCCTGGATCCGCTTGCGCTCGGCGGGCGGGAGGCCCTTGGATCCCGGCCCGCCCACCGCGCCGATCGGCGTCATCGAGAACACGGCGCCATCGACACGCGAGATCGCGCCATTCGCGGCCGCCACCCGCTTGCCCTGGCCGGACTGTGGCCGCACCGGCGCGGTGCGCTGCGCGGCGGCCACCGTTGCGCGGCACAGGCCGCGGGCGGCGTCGAACTCGTCGAGCAGGGTGAACGCACGGGTGCGAAGCTGGGCCGCCTCGGCGTGATAGCCCTCGAGGGTGCGCCGCGCCTGGGCGACGGCGAGCTCGGCCAGGCGCAGGTCGTGCAACGACATCGGATGGCCGGGGACCATGCCGGTCTGCGCACTGGTCGCGGCCGTGCGGGCGGTGCCGATCTGCGCGGTGAGGTCGTTGAGGTCGGCCACGACCTTGACGAACTCGTTCTGGACCAGGGCCAGGATGACCTCGTAGTCACTCAGGGCGGTGGCAACGGCCGAGTAGCCCGTCCGGATGTGCTCGAGCTCGGAGGGCACGTGGCCGATCGAGTCCCGGAACGAGTTGGCGGCATGGCCCGTCCAGGTCCCGTCCTCGCGAGCGGACCGCAGGCCGGCGGCGGTCATCGCGGCTTCCTGGGCGGCGGTGTGAAAGGCGGAGGCCAGCGTGCTGACGTCCGCGGGCACGGCCGCCAGCAGGTCCTCGGCACGCGGATCGGTGAGTGGATCGATCACCGCTCCAGTATCAGGCGCAAACACCGGCTCGGAAAGTGACCCGAGGTATCGACTCCGTCATACCTCGGTGCGAGCGGCGATCAGCGCAGCAGCTTGGCCAGTGGCTTGCGACCGTTGCGGATGACCAGAGCGATGCGCTCGGCCCGGTGGCGCGGGGCCGTGACGGTGAGCAGCAGCGTCTGCCCGACGCGCAACCGGCGCCCCACGAGCTTGTGCAGCACCGCTCCGACGCGACGGAGGCCACGGGCGCTCGCTCGCACGCGCGGGCAGCGCTTACCCGCGCACCTGACGGTCACGCGGGCATTGCGGGCCAGGTGCGTGACGCTGATCTTGACCACCCGCGTCGTGGCACCGGCCCAGCGCCACCTGATGACGAACTGTGCGCGGAGGCTGCCGCGGCGGGAGGGCTTGGGAGTGGTCTGGGGGTTGGACGTGGTGATCGTCTGGTCGAGCACCGTCGAGCTGTTGCGCGCCGCGTCGGTCACCGACACCGCCAGCTCGTGGCGCCCGTCGGGGAGCGTTGTCGTGGAAACGGGCACGTCGACGACCTCGGTGGCCGGACACGGTTGCGCGAAGTCGAACATGAGCGCCCCCGTGGAGGGATCGCTCCCGACTGGCGCGCAGGCCCCGTCGTTGGCGTTCGGGGTCCCTGAGAACACCACCTGGCCGTCGATGGCGGCGCTGACGGCATAGATACCGGGACCGTTGGGGTCGCTGGCGGTGAACACGACGTGCGCGACCCCGCGGGCGTTGGGCTGGAGCGCGTTCCCGCTGAACGACGTTGCCTGCGGGGCCGCGGCGTTGGCGAGGAGCAGGTGCGCCGAGTTGACCTGTGCCTGAGCCCAGGTGCCGTTGGAGCCGCCGATGTTGGTGTCGCACTGAAAGCCGGGGGTCGCGGTGCAGATGGCGGTGACGAAGAGGTTGCCGCCGCGGTTGGCGGGGAGCGCCACGGGTCCCGAGTACGCGTACGTGCCGCTGCCCCCGCACCCGAACTGGTTGATGCAGGAGAACACGGCGTCGCTCAGGTCGAGGTTGTCCTGCGGCTCGAGGACGTCGGCCTGAGCCGTGGCGCCGCCGACATTGCTGCTATGCCCGCCGTAGGCCGTGAGGTTGACGTCGAGGCTGCCGCCGATGAGGGTCGAACCGGCGGGCGGGGAGAACTGGAGCGTCTCGCTGTGCCCATTGGCGGCGACCGTCGCCGTGCCGAGGAGGACGGACATCGGGACCCCGGGGGCGCAGTGCGTGTTGTTGCCGTCCCCGATGTTGGCGGTCCCCTGCGTGAACGCCGACCACCCGTCGCTCGGCGCGGCCGCGCCGTTGGGATTGACGCAGGACACCAGCATCCAGGTCCCGGCATGTGCCGCCGGGGCGCAGGCGAACATCGCGCACATCAGCGCGGCGGCGGTGATGAGGCGGATCGAGCGGACGGTCATCAGTGCAGCAGCTTGGCCAGGGGGACGCGACCGTTTCTGATGTGCAGCCGGATGCGCTCGGCCTGGTGGCGGGGCGCGGTGACGGTGATGAGCAGCGATTGCCCGGCCCGCAGCCGCCGGTCCTCGAGCTTGCGCAGCATCGTGGCCACCTTGCGCGGGCCCGTCGCGCTGGCCTTCAGTCGCGGACAGTGCTTGCCGGCGCAGCGGACGGTGACCCGGGCGTTGCGCAGCAGATGCGTGACGCGGATCGAACGCAGCAGGGTGGTCGCCCCCGCCCAGCGCCAGGAGATGACGAAGCGGGCGTGCAGCGCCCGGCGGCCCGAGGGAGCGGGCGTGGTCTGTGGGTTGGAGGTGGTGATCGTCTGGTCGAGCACCGTCGAGCTGTTGCGCGCGGCATCGGTGACCGTCACCGCGAGCTCGTGCGACCCGTCCGGCAGGCCTCCGGTGAGAACCGGAGCGTCGACCATCTCGCTGGTGAGGCACGGTTGCTGGTAATCGAACATGAGGGCGCCGGTGCCGGAATCGGTTCCCACCGGAACACACTTGCCCCCGTTGGGGTTCGGCGTCCCGCTGTAGACGGTCCGGCCGTCGATCGCGATCGAGTCCGCGTAGATGCCGGGCCCCGCCGGCTCGGCCGCGGTGAAGACGACGTGCGCAGTGCCACGGACAGGGGACTGCAGCGCGCTCCCGGTGAAGCCTGATCCGGTGGGCGACACGCTGCTGGAGAGCAACAGGTGGGCCCACACCACCTGCATGAGCGCCCAGGCGTTGTTCTTCGCGTTGGTGTCGCATGAGGTGCCCGTCTGAGACGAGCACTTCACGGCCGCGATGAGGTTGCCCTGAGCGTCGTTGGGCAGAGGCACCACTCCGCTGAAGTCCGGGGCGGGACCGCAAGTCTGGAAGAAGGCCACGCATTGGAAGAACTCTGAGCTGAGCGACGGCTCGAAGAGCTGCGATTCACCCACGGCGTTGCCGCCCCCGGCGTTGCCGAACCCGTCCGCGGACATGTTGACGTCAACGGATCCTCCGAACAGCGTCGACCCGGCCGGCGGCTGGTAGGTGAGCTCCTCCATCGAGTCCGGCGGCGCCGCCGCGAGCACGCTGAGCTCGGCCAGCAGCGGCCTGCCCGGCGAGCACTGCGTGCTGACGATGGCACCTGGATCGGCGGGGCCCGAGGCGCCCTGTGTCCAGCCTTCGGCGGGCGCGGCCGAGCCATCCGGGTTGACGCACGACACCTGCATCCACGTCCCGGCGTGGGCCGGCGCGGCGGCAAGGCTCAGCACGACCAGCGCGGCCAGTGCCGATGCGGTGATGCCCCGTCGTCCGATCGCATTCCTGCTCAAGCGCGCTGAATTCTAGTAGTCCGCGGATCAATCCTTGACCATCTTGAGGATCGCCGCCAGCTCGGCCCGCTGACGCTCCTCGGCATGGTGGATCTGCGCGTCGATGGTCGTGGTGCCCGAACCTCCGCTGGAGCTGGTGGTCTGCGTCGGCCCGCCGCCGATGATCGTGGTCCCTGACCCTGAGCCGCTGCTCGGGTGATGCCGGCCGCC
>JBAQGP010000178.1:0-5086 GCA_049287845.1 Solirubrobacteraceae bacterium
CGCCCGGGCCGGCGGCGACCCTGAGCACGGGGTAGGCGGAGAACGCGGCGGCCGAACTCGCTCGCGCGGCGATCGAGACCGCCACGACCATGAACGCGGCGGCCACGAAGGCGATGTCGTGGCGCGAATAGGAGCTCGTTCCCCCGCGGTAGGCCGGTGGTCGCCGCGCGGCACCGTAGCCGCGGACCTCGAGTGCCGCGGCGACGTCAAGCGCCCGGTCCAGCACCCCGGTGCAGGCAGCGCGCATCAGCGTCAGCCGCGACGGGGGCGGTCCCGGGCGGCAGCGTTGAGCCTCGGCCAGGCGGCGGCCGTCGCGGACCAGGATCGGGACCATCCGGGTGGCCAGCGTGGCCGACAGTGCGGAGCGGAACGAGACCCGGCGAAACAGCCGCAGCACCTCGTCGGGATCGACGGCGAGCGTGTAGAGCAGCCCGCACAGGATCAGCGCGACGGCGCGCAGGCCGAGGATCGCCCCGTAAGCCGTGGCCTCCAGCGTGATGTCGGTGTGGCCCAGCAGCGGGAGGTCGCCGAGGCGGACGATGACCGTCAGCCCGTCCCGGGTCACGAGCGCGTTGACGAGCATGATCATCACCGCCACCGGCACCCCCCACAGCGCGGCACGCAACAGCGGGCGCCCCACCCCGGCGGCCGCACCCGCGGCCAGGACGGCCACCGCGACGGCGCCGAGCACGATCGGGTCAGAGGCCATGAGCGCGGCGATCCCCAGTGCGAAGCAATAGGCGCAACCGGCGCCGGCGCGCGCGCTGTGCAGTGGGCTGGCGCGCCGCCGGTAGATCATGGGGACGCCACGATCGGGACGGCCATCCGGGTGGCGCCTTGGACGGCGAGCGCGAAGTGGCCGCGCAGCGCCTGCGGAGTGAGCGCCCGCGCGGCGGCGAGCACGCCGGCCGGATCGGTGCCGGTGATCATCCACGTGGGCACCGAGGACGTGTCCGCGGTGGCCGCGATCAGCCCGGCTCCGGTCCCCAGGGTCCGGGCCACCGCGCCGCTCGGATCCAGGAGCTGCAGCGCATCGCCATCGGCCCCGGAGAAGCGGGCGTAGACGCCGCTGGCGCCCGGGCCGTGGTCAACCAGCTCCGCCGCCAGCTCCGAGTGGATCTCCTTCCAGGTCCCGACGACGACCCCCAGCGTGTCCGGTCCCGAGCCGGTTCCCAGGAGCTGGCTGGCGGCGGGGACGTGCGCGGCGGTGAGCGCCTTGGTCACCTGCTGGCAGGAGGCCTCGACGTCAGAGCCGCACTCGAGCGTGACCGGATAGCGCTTGCCGCCGATGCCGTTGGTGAACGGCTCCGGGAAGGATCCGACGACCGCCGGGATGTTCTCGGTGGCACTCCAGTCGTGCAGGTCCCACCAGATGTGGTCGCCCGCGTGCAGGGCGGTGGTGGCGGCGCCCTTGGACGCCTGGACCCCGTTGACGTAGTAGAACCAGTCCGAGCGGCTGCCGCTGGGGGAAAGGCCGTCGATGGACTCCACGAAGCCGCCGCCGTAGCGCGTGGAGATCTTGAAGGAGCGCTCGAGCATGCGCATGACCGTCTCGGAGCCGGGCACCTTGCTGCGCGACACCGTTGCGACGGGGCGGCTGCCGAACTGGCCCGTGACCATGAGGCTGACGCCCTTGGTGGGAGCTCCGGCGCCCAGCCCACAGCCACTGCACGCCAGCACGGTGGCCAGCGCGGCGGCTGCGGCTGGGGCTCGAAGCCTCACGGGGGTGGACGTCTGTGGTGGTGCGCTACCTGGTGACCGTGACCGTCGCCTCGGCGCGGATGTCGCCCTTCAGCGTGGCCACGAGCGTGACCTTGCCCGCCTTGGTCACCGTGACGGTCGCGTTTCCGTTGCGGTTGGTGAGCGCGCCCGCGTCGGTGACCTTGACGCCCGTCAGGGCCTTGGCGTTGCCCTTGGCGCTCTTGAAGTACGCCGCCCGGACCGAGAACGCCCTACCGACGGTCGCGGTCGCCGGGGCCGTCAGCACGATCGGGTACGCGGTGCCGCTGCCTGGGGAGGGCGCGAGCAGCAGATGGTCCCCGGGCTTGAGCTTGAGATCGCACAGGCCCGTGGAGGCGAACCGGCCGTTGACCCAGATGCCCCAGTAGAAGCCCTTGGCGCTGAACTTGTGCGTCTCGCCGAGGACGGTGGTGATCTCGACGCCGAGACCGCTCGAGTACGTGCCGTTCCAGTTGTGGTGCGTGGCGGAGTCGAGATAGCCCGCGGCGGAGCTGCCGGGGCACGAGCCAGTGGGCGTACCGCCCTTGGTGATCGCGCGTGATTCGGCGTGCGCGGCGGTGGCGGGCAGCAGCGTGCGCTTGAGGCCCTCGACGCGGACCGTGACGCTGGAGCCGGCGCCGAGCGCCGGCGCCGTGATGGCAAGGACGAGTGCGGCGGCAACGCCACCGAGAGCTGCGAACTGTGTGTACTTCACGAGGGCCACCCCTTTCCACGAGGGCTCTTGGCTGGATGGTCGGAGGTTGGTCTCCTGGCTCCCGGGCCTATCAGCCACGCCTTCCCGGCCGGATTCCCATCCGGCCAGTGGCACGTCGTGCGCTGACGTCCCCGGTCACAGTGGCGGGTCCGCGCCGGATTCCCACCGGCTTCCCATGGCCACCGACCTTGAACGCGCTGATCGTACCGTGCCCACCGCGGTGATCGTCGCGGGCGGCGACCTCGCGGTCGGTTCGCGACCACTTAGACTGACGCAAAGCAGCGCGATGACCGTCAACCTCACCCGCATCTACACCCGCCTCGGGGACGGCGGTGAGACCCACCTCGGCGACATGAGCCGGGTGGCCAAGACCCACCCGCGGATCGAGGCCTACGGGACGACCGACGAGCTCAACGCCCAGATCGGCCTGGCCCTGACCGTCGAGGGGATGCCCGCGGCCTACGGCGAGTGGCTGGCGCGTATCCAGAACGACCTGTTCGATGTCGGCGCCGACATCGCCGCGCCCGAGGATGCGGAGTCCGGGCGCGAGCGCCTGCGGGTGCTACCCGAGCAGACGACGTGGCTGGAGGAGCGCTGCGACGAGGTCAACGCGACGCTGGCGCCGCTGAGGTCGTTCGTGCTGCCCGGCGGCACACGTGCGGCGTCTCACCTGCATGTGTGCCGCACCGTCTGCCGGCGAGCGGAGCGCGCCGCCATCGCCTGCGGCACGGACGTGAGCGCCGAGGTGGTCCGCTACCTCAACCGGCTCTCCGACCTGCTGTTCATCCTCAGCCGCGGCGCCAACGACGGCGACGAGCCGCTGTGGGAGCCGGGTCGCTTCCGCCAGTAGCCCGGACCGGACGACGGCGACGACGACGACGGATCGGCCTGGCTCGCGCGGACAGGGCCACGCTCAGGTGCGGCGCAGCATCAGCGTCAGCCCCGACGCCAGCAGGGTGCCGAGGACCCCGATGGTGCTCGCCCCGATGACGAATGCCTCATGCTCACGGGCATAGGCGATCACCTCGTGTGGATGGGCGACCAGGATCAGCCCGACGAGCACGGCTGCCAGCGCCGCCATCACGCCCACCGGCGCCAGCGCCTCGCCCACGGAGAACGCTGCGTGCCGCGGACGCGCGTCCGCGGCGACGACCCCCTCAGACCGCGCCCGGAGGATCGACAGACCGGCGATCCCCAGCAGCGTCCATGTGCCGGCCACGAGGAAGCCGCCGAGGACGTCTGAGGGGTAGTGCCAGGCCAGCTCCAGGAACGAGTAGCTGACCGCGATCGCGAACGCCGCCATCGCCGCCGCCACTACTGGCCGGCGGCGAGGTGGAGCGGCGATCACCGAGCACAGAGCCAGCGACATCGCCGCGGTGGCGTGGCCACTCGGCCACGAGGCGAAACCGAGCGGCGCCCACCAGACCGGGTCACGGGGACCGGTCAGCAGCGGCTTGAGCAACTGCGTGCTCTCGTTGGCGCAGAGCAGGACCACCGCGATCATCGCCGCCACACGCGGGCGGCGGCGCAGCAGGGCGACGAGCACCGGCACCGCGGCCAGGAACACGTATTGCCGGGGACTGCACAGCTGGGCGACGAAGTTCGTCAGCCGGTCAAGGCGCGGGCGGGTGAGCCCGGAGAAGCCGCGCAGGATCGACGCGTCGACCGACCGGCCGAGGCTGGAGTAGTGCGCCACATACCAGGTCGCGGCCAGCAGGACGACCCCCACTGCCGCGCCGATGAGTGCCGTCCGGGCGCGTCTGGGCATGGACAGAGCGTAGCCATGCCCTCCCGGGGTTACCTAAGTCTCAGATGGGGTGCCCGAGCCCTCGGACTCGGGCACATCCACGCCCGCGTCGCTGCGTGTGACTCTGAACTCCGGAGCGGTCCCGGTGCGGCGGACATGGGAGAAGTGCTCCAGATCCTCGGGCGACGCGACCTCCGCCGAGACGCCGTCGGCGACCTCGAAGCGATTGGCCTCGTAGAGCAGCTCCTGGTAGCGGGGCGCGTGCGGCGGGTGGGTTCCGTCTTCTCCCGAGGGCGGGTGGGCGTTGCTCCGCACGCCGGCGGCGCGAGCCCCCGAGCCCTCGATATCCAGGTCGAACTCGCCGAAGCGCAGCATCCAGCGCCGGCCTCGCGAGAGCTTGTCCGGGGTCAGCTTGACCGTCACCGCGTCGCCGCGCTCCCCGGAGCCGGGAAGGCCCCGATCGCTACGCAGCCCCGCGTGCTCGGCGACCAGCGCGCGAGTGAGCCGGTCCCAGTTGCGGCTGTAGGGAGCCGGGACGATCGCGACGGGCCCCTTGGCCGCCTGGTCGCCACGGATGGCGTGCGCGACCGGACCCACGACGACATAGTCCACGTGGCTGGCATTGAGCCAGCGCAGTACGGCGATCGATTTGCGGTCGAGGTGCTCGAATCCGGCGCGCGGCTGCACGGACTTGGCGTCGATCCCCGGCGAGCGATGTTTGAGCAGCATGCTCGTGCGTTTCGCGACGAGCGTCCCGAGTCCTTCCCACGCCCGGGCCGTCCTGGGTGACGGACGCCTCGTCCGAGCGCACGGTCCGAGTGTCGGTTGCGGTCGGCACCCCGTGGCAATCTATAGGGTCGATCGCCGATGGATGCCGAAGAACTTCAGAGACGCCGGGACGAGCG
>JBAQGP010000179.1:0-9016 GCA_049287845.1 Solirubrobacteraceae bacterium
CATGCGACCTGGCCGGACCTCGTGCGCAACGTGTCAATCGCCATCCTCGGGAACCTGATCGGCGGGGTGGGTCTCGTGTTCGCCACCCGCCTGGCCCAGGTGAAGGGCGACCCCGCCTCCCCCACCGGCGGGCAGAGGGGGCGTCAGGAAGGGTCTGCCCCGAACCGAGGCACCGGGAGCGCCTGAGCGGTCAGGTGATCGTCACCTGCGACGAACGCATGGCCGCGGCCGCTCAGCAGGCCGGCTGGTCGGTCGCCGCGCCCGAGTGACCCTAGTCCGCGATGATTTGGTGGCGCGAAGCTTGGTTGTCCTCAGCGGCCCTTACGAACCCAGGCCATCGGCCGGCGCAGACGTTTGCTGCTGCGCCCGGGGTGCATCGCCCGCTGGAGATCGCGGACGTGGGCGCTGATGGTGATGCGTGCTGTAGCGATCGAAGCAGTCGATCACAGGCTCCCACCGTGCCCTTGGTTCGTCCACGCGGACAGGACGTCCAGCCTGGACGGCGAATAGCGGGCGATGTACCTACTGCGTGTACTGGGCGAGTCAGCCCGCGAGGTGCGCGATGTCCTACGCGCCGGAACGCCAACCCACGGGCGCCTGCGCGACCGACTCGTCGCCATCGCCCTGGTGACGGTCGGTTTTGACATCGTCTGCGCCGTCCTGGCGTTCTTGTTCGAGCATCATCAAAAGCAGACCCAGATCGAGAGTCTCGGCAGCGCACTGTTCTGGACCAGCACCCAACTGCTGACGGTCTCCTCCAATATCCAGAACCCGATCTCATTCCCCGCAAGGATCCTCGACATCCTGATGGAGATCTATGCCATCACAGTCATCGGGTCACTTGCCGGCGCACTCGGCGCGTTCTTGATCAAGCGCGGCGAGGAACTCGATACAGCACCCAAGCCGACCTGACCGCCGACGACCAGCGTCGGCCCGTGGGAGATGGGGAAATCCCCGTTATCGGCGGGCGAAGCCCGCGGCGCCGTTGAATATGTGGAAGTGCTGGAATGCGACCTGCAGATCGCTGGTGCTGGCGGTCCCGTTCCACGCGAACAGCCCCACCCTGACGTTGCTGAGGCTCGCCCCGACGTTGTAGATCGGGGTGAAGTGAACGCCGTCGGTGGAGTAGTAGATGGTGTACCGCGCGCCGACCTTGTCCATCGCCAGCCACACGGTGTTCGAGGTCAGGACGCCGGCGGTGGGGATCGTGGTGAGTACCTGCGTGACCTGCTTGCCGGTGATGTTCTGGTTGTCGGAGGTGGTCTCGGCCAGCTCTGGCACGCCGTTCGAGTACTCCCAGTCGATCTTCAGCCAGTTGGCGTCGTCCTGATAGGCGATCAGGCCGCCCTGCTGGTTGGCCACGTGGGGGGCCGTGCTGAAGGTGAGCTTGGACACCATCGCCCAGTTCCCGAGCGCGGGCTGGAGGAGGACGTTGCGAGCGGGGGCGTTGGTGCCGCTGAGATCTCCCTGCTCAGGTGTGATCGTCAGGGCGCCGCCCGACACCTGCTCGGTGGCTGGATCTTGGCGGAGCCAGGACCACTGCGGTCCGACGCTCGTGCCGCCGAAGTCGTCGCTGCGCGCTCGATGCGCGAAGTAGACCGTGTATGTCTGCGTGATCCCGTCAGGGCCGGTGACGGTGACGGTCGCGTGCCCCGGAACACCGCTCGCCTGGGTCACGTTGACGGTCGCGGCCGGGTCCGGTGTGTGCGCAGTGACCCGTGGAGTTGGCGTCCCGTCGGGCACGATCGAGTCATAGCTGTACTCGTCCGGGTGGAACCCGCGGATTCGTTGGCCGTCGATGCGCAGCCGATCGACGTCGGACAGGACCCTGAGCACGAACTGGGTGGAGCGGGTGACCCCGCGATAGGTCAGTCTGGCGGTGATCGTCGCCACACCGTTGCGGAGGGTCCGGATGATGCTGTCCCGGTCGACCGCGACCACGTCGGGGTGGTCACTGGAGAACGTGAACCGCATTCCGGCCGGGAACGGCTTGCTCTGCCCGGGCTCGATGAACCCATACAGCGACTCATCATTCATCGACACGGTCAGATGCGGGGTCACCGTCGCGTTCTCGGGATACATCACGCGCGACTGGATGTGTCGCTGGGCGTCGCCGAGCATCGTCGGCTTCGCCGTCAGGACGGCCGGGACGGGGGTCAGGCGGCCGCTGACGGTGACGTCGCGCTGGGCGAGGATGTCGCCGTCGGCCGCCGAGCTTGCGATTTCGACGCCGTAGCGCCCGTCGTAGACCCGGTACCGGTTGGCGCTCTCGTCGAAGAACGCCAGATTCGGCACTGACACTGTCAGCGTCGCCGTCTTGGTCTGGCCGGGATCCAGCTCGACCTGCTGGAACCCCTCCAGTCGCCTGATCGGCAGCTGCATCGACGCCGGCGCGTCCGGGGTGCTGATGTAGAGCTGCACCAGATCCTTGCCGGCGACCGAACCGGTGTTGGTCACGTCCACGCTGACGTGCAAGGTGTCGTTCGCGTCGATGTGGCTCCGATCCACCCTCAGGTTCGCCGTCTTGAACGACGTATAGCTGAGGCCGTATCCGAACGGGAACGACTGAGGACCCCGGTAGTACATGTACGTGCGACCCATGCTGGTCGAGCTCGGACGGATGCTGTAGTCGTCGAGCGCCGGCAGATCGGTGCTGTTCTGATACCAGGTGAACGGCAGATGGCCGCTGGGGTTGTAGTTGCCGAGCACCACGTCGGCGAGAGCGTCGCCCTTCCGCTGGCCGTTGTACGAGGTCCACAGCAGCGACGGGACGTTGTCGCGGAAGCTGTCGACGTCGACCTGCCCGATCGACTCGATCACGGCGGCGGTGTTGGGGTTCTTCGCCGCCACGTCGTTGATGAGGTCCGCCTGCGCGCCGGGAAGCGCCATGCTGCTGCGGTCGACGAACTCGTTCGCGGTGCTGTCATCGGTGCCGACGTACACGATCACGTCGTCGTAGTTGGCAGCGGCGTTGACCGCGTTCTGGTCGATCGTCGTCAGCTGAGAGGCGTTGGTCGGGGTGCCCTCAAAGCCGTTGTAGAAGTCCACGGTCGCGCTCGGATCGATCGCCTGGATCGCGTGCTTGAGACCCTGGTAGGGGGTCACCTCGTTGGCGTTGCCCGGCGCGCCCTGGTCGCTCGAGTAGCCGCCGAGGTACATCGCACCCGCCGCGGCGCCGGTGGAGCCGACTTCCCCCCGGGGCGTGGGGTTGGCCAGGTCGCCGATCACCGCGACCTTGAACGGGCCGCTGGCCGGGACGTGGATCGGCAGCGTCGTGCCGGTGGTGCCGTTCTTGAGCGTCGTGTTCGCGTTCTTCAGCAACACGAATCCGCGGTCGGCGACCTGCCGCGCAAGCTGCAGACGGGCCGGCGTCTCGGTGACCGCGTTGTTGGCGTCGGAGTTCGTCCAGCTGCCCGGCGGCAGCTGCGCGCGAGCCGCCTTCACCCACGGCTCGTTGGCGACGTTGTCGAACTCGCCCAACTGCATGCGCGCGGTGAACAGCCGCTCGAGCGAGGTATCCATGTCGCCCGAGTTGAACCTGTCGGTCTGGGTCGGGATCGCCTCGGCGGCGGCGGCGGGCAGTGTGTTGCCGTAGCTGAAGCCGTCAGCGTAGCCGGCGTTGCAGTTCAGATCCTCGCCGGCCGCGTTCGCGAACGCACGCGCCTCGTTGACATTGAGCGGGCGGCTGTAGCCCGGCGGCTGCCAGTGGTGGCCGTTATAGATCTCGTACACCGAGTCGCAGTCGGAGGTGAAGTAGCCGCCGAACCCGAACGTCTGTCGCGCCAGCGTGTCGATCAGATGGATGTTGGCCGGCGACGGGATGTTGTTGACCGAGTTGTAGGCGGACATGATCGACCCCGGATGGGACTGCTGGATGATCTGCTTGAACTGCGCCGTGTAGTACTCGCGCAGCGTCCGCTCGTCCATGTTCGACGTCCCGGTGAGGCGATCGGTCGGACCCCCGATCCGATCGCCCTCGGTGTTGTTGGCCGCGTAGTGCTTGATCGTCGCGATTGCCTTGAGATAGCCGCCGCCCTGCGGCAGGAGGTTGCCGTTCTGATCCTTGCCCTCCAGGCCATCGACGAACTGCGAGGCCATATCTGCCGTCAGCAGCGGATCCTCCGAGAACGTCTCGTCGTTGCGGCCCCAGCGCGGATCCCGACCGAGGTTGACCGTCGGCGAGTAGAAGTCAAGATCGAGCGAATTGTTCGGCACGACCTCGCGCGCCTCGTCGGAGATCGCGGATGCCTCTTGGTACATGGTGTTCGGGTCCCACGAGGAGCCGAGCGTGAGGCTGATCGGGTAGGAGGTCGTGTTGTCGAGCACCGTCGAGTTCCCCGACGGGGCCAACTGCAGCCTCGACATTCCGTGCAGCGCCTCGTTCCACCAACCGTAGGCGGACACGCCGGTCGGGATCGTCGGCGAAGCGGCGATCGCGGGCGCCTGGCTCGAGTTCATCTGCGACGCCTTCTGGGTGAGCGTCATCCGCGACACCAGGTCCGCGGCACGCTCGGCCGGCGAATACGACTGGTTGAGGTAGATCGGCCCCGGCCCTGCGCTGTGCCGCTTCTCGGCGGAAGAGCCGGCGATCGGAGTCGCGATCAGGGCGGCGAGGATGAACGCCGGCAGGACCAGGCGCAGACGCATGGGGGCTCCTTCTTGAGGACGACGGGATCGCTGCCCGAGGGAGGCGGAGAGAACGCTCCGTGCTCACCCGCCCGCCGACAACATGCGCCATTTCCTGATCCGGTCCCCGGCACGCCCCCACCGCTGTCAGCGTTGGACATCTACCTCTACTCCCTGGACGATGGCGCGATCACCTTACGTCGGCGATAAGCAGAAGTCAAGGCCGTCACCCCCCCAAAACCGTGAAATATGTTGAGGTTCAAACAGAATCCAGCTCGCACATCCGCTCTCAACAGTAGATTCCGCTGTTGTGAACGCGGAAGAGCCAAGCCTTGGTCCCCGCCAGATGCGCCGCCTTCGGATCATCGAGGCCCTGTATCGGCATCCGCTTTCGAGCCGAGCTGACCTGGCGCGGCACACGGAGCTGTCGCGGGCGACGGTGTCGACTCTGGTCGAGGAGCTGGTGCAAGCAGGTCTGGTCGAGGAGGCCGCGAGCTCCGGGCCTGCGAGCGTGGGCGCCGAGGGCGGAGTTGGGCGACCGCCCGTGCTGCTGTCGCTCGTCTCGGGTGCGGCATTCGCGCTCGGGCTCGACTTTGGCCACCAGCACATCCGAGTCGCGCTGTGCGATCTGTCAGGTGAGCCCATCGTCGACGACTACTCGCTGGCGGAGGTCGACCACGCGCCGAGTGAGAGCCTGGACCTGGCGCAGCGCCTGGTTCACGAAGCACTGCACGGCGCCGGCGTTGCGCCAGACCGCCTGCTCGGCGTGGGCATGGGCCTCGCGGCGCCGATCAACAAGGCAAGCGGCAACCTCGAGGCCAATGGGATCCTCCCCGGCTGGCACGGAATCCGCCCTGCCGCCGAGATGGAGGCCCGTCTGGGGATTCCGGTCTCGCTCGACAACGACGCGAACCTCGGGGCGCTCGGAGAGAAGGCGTTCGGGGCCGCCCGCGGTGTCAACGATCTGGTCTACATCCGCCTGTCCGCGGGCATCGGCGCCGGCCTCATCCTCGACGGCCAGCCGTATCATGGGCGCCTCGGCGTGGCGGGCGAGGTCGGCCACGTGCTCTCTGATCCACACGGGCCGATCTGCCGCTGCGGCAATCGCGGCTGCCTGGAGACGGTCGCCAGCCCCGTCGCTGTTGCCGCCCTGCTGGAGCGCAGCCTCCGGCGACCCGTCACCGTTCCGCAACTGCTCGAGCTCGTCGCCGCGGGCGACCGCGGAGCACGGCGTGCGGTCGCGGAAGCCGGCGAGGCAGTCGGTCAGGCGTTGTCGATGGTCGTCAACGTGCTCAACCCCGAGCTCGTGGTCGTGGGTGGCGACCTCGCGCAGGCCGGCGACATCCTCCTATCCCCCATCGCGGCCGCGATCGAGCGCCACAGCGTGGCGCCCGCCGCTGCCTCAATGAGGGTGACAGCGGGCATGCTCGGACCTCGGGCCGAGGTGCTCGGCGCGGCAGCCCTGATCCTCGCGAAGTCGCCGCGAGCACTCGTGGCGAAACTGGGGGCGTAGGGACCAGCGCAGTGACGCCGCAGCCGGGGCCTCGTGTCATCAGCACACACAACTTCCCCGCGAACCCCGACTTCGATACCAATGCGCGTGTAGCGCGTCTCGATCCCGGCCTTGGTGGAGGATGTCGTATGAAGATCACCCGTCTCTCTCTGTGCTCGGTGCTGGAAGCTTCTTGATGGAGGTCGTGCACCTGGCGAGGCGTGGCCGCGTCCTGGAGGTGACGCTCGATCGCCCCACGGTCAATGCCATTGACGCGGCCACGTCCATCGCACTGGGCGAGGCGTTTTGCCGGCTACAGCAGGACGATGACCTGTCCGTGGGGATCATCACCGGCGCGGGCGACCGATTCTTCTCCGCCGGCTGGGACCTGAAGGCCGCTTCCGCTGGTGAGCCGGCCGATGCCGATCAGGGCGTTGGTGGCTTTGCGGGTCTGACGGAATACTGGGATCTGACCAAGCCCATCGTCGCCGCGGTCAACGGCATGGCGCTTGGCGGCGGGTTCGAGCTGGCACTGGCCGCCGATCTCGTGGTAGCGGCCGAGCATGCCGAGTTCGGGCTCACCGAAGCAGCGATCGGACTCGTGCCCGACGCCGGTGGTGTCATCCGCCTGCCGCGGCGGGTCCCGCGCGCCGTGGCCATGGAGATGATGCTCACGGGCCGCCGGGTACCGGCGACCGAGCTCGAGCAGTGGGGGCTCGTCATTGACACGCCGCCCGCGGGTGAGCTGATGGAGGTCGCGCGATCGCTCGCTGACCGGATCGCCGCCTGCGCCCCGCTGTCGCTCCAGGCCATCAAGGAGATCGACCGAGCCACGCAGGGCGCCTCGGAGCGCGACGCGTTTCGCATCATGCATGAGGCCGAACTGCCGGTCTATCAGCGCATCTACGACAGTGACGACGCCGCTGAAGGGACCGCCTCTGTCCGCGAAAAGCGTGCGCCGCATTGGACCGGCCGCTGACATGGCGGAGACCGAGATGTATGTCCACAACTGGACAGGTCAGGTTGCCGCTCCGCTGCAGCTGGTGCACGGCACGGTCAAGCGCGAATGGATCGACGAGTACGGCCACCTCAACATGGCGCATTACCTCACCATCTGCGACGAGGCCAACTGGGTCTTCTGGAACTGGATCAACACGCCCCAGCAGACGATCCGGGACAGGGAGGGCCACGAGTACGTCATCGTCGAGAACCATGTCGTCTACCGAGCCGAGCTTGCCGAGGGGGCGTCCTTCGCGATCGAGACGCAGCTCACCGAGCTGGACGACAAGCGCTACATCCTGTTTCACCGCGTGCTCAATGCCGACGGCGGGCTCGCGGCCACCAACGAGGTCAAGTGCCTCGGCTTCGATCTGGGCTCGCGCCGCCCTGAGCCATGGCGCAGCGTCGTCGCGCAACGACTCCGGCGCATTCACGACACGCACGCGCGGCTCGGTCGCCCCGACCTGGCCGGCGCAGGCATCGCGCTCCGCACGAGGTAGACGCTCGTGCAGGACCTCGCGAGCAACGGACTGCGCCGGCACGCGGGCGGCCCAGTGAAGCTCGGGCCACAGCCGGCATCGGCCACGGGCGATGTCACAGCCCGCGGCAAAGATCGCAACTACGGGCATGAGCACTGAGACAAAAGCACTGGTGAGGACGACGCGGGAGCGACCCGTCGCGCGGGGGGCGCGGTCGCGCGGTGGGCCGCCAAGCTCGCCGCTTGAGGAATTCGAGCAGGTGTACCTGCGCAACGTCGACGTCCTGATGGGCTATTTCGCGCGCCGATGCCGGGATCCGCAGACGGTCGCCGATCTCACATCTGAGACCTTCGTCCGGGCGGTGAATGGCTTCGCCGGGTTCGACCCTCGCCGGGGCACGGACCGGGCATGGCTGTTCGGAATCGCCGCCCGCGTCTTCGCCTTCCACTGCGAGCAGTCGGCGGGCGGGCGAGGCGCGGTCGCGCGCCTCGGTGGTCACCGCCCGCTTGCCGAGGACGAGGTCGAGGAGCTCGCCGAGCGGATCGATGCTGAGCGCAAGGGTGCCGAGCTGATGCGGCGCTGCGAGCAGCTGCCCGCAGTCGAGCGGGCGGCGATCGAGCTCGTCGACCTGGAGGAGCTCACCCCGAAGGAGGCGGCGCTGGCCCTCGGCGTCTCCCGTGTCGCATTTCGAAAACGGTTGTCCCGGGCGAGGTCCCGGCTGAGAAAGGAGCATCCGAGCAATGACTAAGTTCACAGATCATCTGTGGCGTGATCTCGTGCAGGAGCACGGAGCGACGCTCACGCACGTCAATCGACCCGAGGCGGGTCGACTTCGTCTGCGGCGTCCCCGCGTTCTCGCGGGCAGCACGCTCGGGCTGGCGGGCGTCGGCGCAGCGCTCGTGCTGGCCTTCGGCGGGTCAGCGGTCCCGCCGGCGTTCGCCATCACGACGAACAGCGATGGCTCGGTGTTGGTGAAGCTCAACTACGCCAGCCACCAGAATCTGCCTCAGGTGAATCAGAAGCTCGCCGCGATGAGGACCCACGAGCAGATCGAGATCCGGATGGCCCCCGGAGCGGCAACCGCCAGTGGGCCGGTGACCTGTACACCCGAGCCGGGCGCGTCGAGCACGTCGGGACCACCGGTGAGGGTTCTCGTGGGTACCGCCGGCACGGAGGTCATCTCCTCGGGCCAGTCGGCGGGCAACACAGCCGAGGGCGCCTTCCACCTGGCGCGCTGCTTCACCCGAAGCGACACCGGCTCGGGCAATTCCGGCAACACGGGCGCTGGTTGATCGCTTGACGACGTCCGACGCCCGCCCGGCGCGGGCGTCGGCGATGGCGCGGTTGGCGGTCTGGCCTCCGGGTGACGGCGGGGGCCGGACCGCTTTCTGGTGGCCGTGGCTGCTCGTCGCGGCTGCGG
>JBAQGP010000180.1:0-4722 GCA_049287845.1 Solirubrobacteraceae bacterium
GCCGCCGTCGCGTGGGTGCAGAGAGCCCACGCGCTCGTGCCCGTGGGCACCGCGCCGACGCCGCCGGCGGCGATCAGGGTCGTCTACACCGACGGGGTGACCCAGAACCTTCGGGTGCACTGGTCGCGCATACCGGCGCGTCGCCTCGCCCAGCCGGGTCGCTTCTCGGTGCGCGGCCGGGTGAACGGCATCGCGGTGCCGGCCCGGCTGCTGGTGACCGTCACGCGCCACGTCACCACCGGTCAGAACCTGGCGCTGGCGAGCGCGCCCGAGCAGGCCAGCGCCGACGCCAGCTTCTCCGGCGGGGTCTTCAACGGCGACGCCTCGGACTCCGGGACGAGCACGGCCGTCCCGGCGGCGTTGCTCGACGGCAACACCACCTCAGGCGGCTGGTCGAACCGCTACGAGAAGGGCCCGACGCAGACGCTCAACGCGGTCACCAACGCCCGCGCCGGTGACTGGGTGAGCGTGACCTGGCCCAAGGCGCAGACGTTCGGGGAGCTGCGGCCGTACTTCACCATCGACGGGAGCGACCAGCTCCCGGCCGCAGTGCAGGTCTCCTATTGGAACGGACTGGGCTGGGAGCCGGTCCGCGATCAGCACGTCCAGTTCGCCACCGGATCGGACCAGCCGTCCTCGATCACGTTCTCGCCGGTGACGACGACCAAGGTCAAGCTGGACATGACCAGCCGCTCGCCCGGGAGCCCGACGACGGGCAACCTGACCATCAGCGAGCTGCAGGTGATCGGCGACGTGCTGCGGCGGTGAGCTCAGGTCCACCAGAACCAGCCGTGAGAGGATGGGCCCATGGCGGTCCAGGAAGATCAGATGCGCGCGGCGGCCGAGGCCGCCGCGCCGCTCATCGAGCCTGGCATGCGCGTTGGCTTGGGCACCGGGCGCACGGTGGCGCGGCTGCTCCCGGCGCTGGCAGGGCGTGGCCTGAGCGGTCTGCGCTGCGTGGCCACGTCACCGGAGACCGAGCAGGTCGCCGCCGGGCTCGGGCTCACCGTCGAGCCGTTTGACGCGCTCGACCGCCTGGACATCGCCATCGACGGCGCCGACCAGGTGGCCGCCGACTGGTGGACGGTGAAGGGCGGCCACGGCGCTCACCTGCGGGAGAAGATCGTCGCCGCCGCGGCCGAGCGGTTCGTGCTCATCGTCTCCGAGGACAAGCTCGTGGACGCGGTGCACGCGCCGATCCCGCTCGAGCTCGACGTCTTCGGCCTGCCGGCGACGCTGCGCGCCGTCGGCGCGGTGACGCTGCGCGCGGGCGCGGCGGTCACCCCCGAGGGCGGGGTGATCGCCGATTACACCGGGGACATCGCCGACCCGGCCGCGCTGGCCGCGTGGCTGGACGCGATCCCTGGCGTGACGGGTCACGGCCTGTTCGGTCCCGACATGATCCACGACGTCTTCGTGGGCGGGCGCTCGGCGCCATTGGAGCGGCCGCCGCGGGCGCAAGCGGGTGCGGCGTCGCGCGCCGACGCCGGATTGACGACCAAGCTCACGTCCCTGTCGGTGCCCGAGGCCGTCGCGCGCCTGCGCGAGCTGCTGGACGCCAAGGGGGTCAAGCTCTTTGACGTCATCGACCACAGCGGCGAGGCCGAGGCGGCCGGATTGGCGCTGCGCGACACCAAGGTCGCGATCTTCGGCGCTCCCCAGGCGGGGACCCCGGTCATGGCGGCCGTGCCCCAGGCGGCGCTCGACCTGCCGCTCAAGGTGCTGATCTGGCGCGACGGCGATCAGACCAAGCTGACCTACGTTCCATCGAGCGCGCTCGCTACGCGCTACGGCCTCAGCGACGAGCTGGCGGGCCGGCTGGCCGCCATCGACGCGCTCACCGACGCGCTCAGCGCCGCCTGATCGCAGTCGGCGCGCAACGGCGGGGCACGGGCGCGGGCACCGATAGGGTGGCTGGGCACGCACATCGCCCGAAGGAGCTGTCCATGGCACACGAGTTCAGCGGTTCGGCCGTGATCGACCGGCCCATCGACGAGGTGTTCGCGTTCCTGGCGGACGGGACCAACGACCGCAAGTTCAGCCCGCGGGTGCAGGCGATCCGCAAGACGACGGACGGCCCTGCCGGCGTGGGCACCGTGTTCGAGAGCACGGTCAAGGACGCCGGGATGACGACGAGCCGGAGGTTCGAGCTGACGGCGGTCGAGGCCCCGACCAAGATCCGCTGGACCGAGCGCTCCAAGAACATCGTCACGGTCCCTGACGGTGGCTATGACCTGGAGAAGGTGTCCGACGCGCAGACCCGGGTCACGATCCGCAACCGCTTCGAGGGCCACGGCTTCGGCAAGCTCATCGTCGGCTTCGCGGTCAAGGCGGCGATCAAAGACGCGCCGGCGTTCGCGCAGCGCATCAAGGCGGCGGTCGAAGCGTCCTGAGCCGTCAGCCGCGCACGAGCTGCGCTCAGGCGGCAGGCTGCCACGCCGCGGGCGGCGTCAGCTCAATCGCGGGAGCGGCGGCGGCATTGCCGCTCTGGACGATGCCGTCGACGATGTGCAGCGCGGCCTCGACGAACACGCCGCCCTCGCGATAGCGGATCACCGGGTAGTCGGGCTCCTCGGGCTCGACGCCCACCACCGCGCCCGAGCTTCCGTCGGGCAGCGTGATCGTGTAGCCGACCGGGTAGGGCATGGCGATGCGCAGGAAGTGCGCGACGATCTGGGGATCGAACTGGGTCCCGGCGCCGTCGCGGACCGCCTTGACCGCAACGTGGGGCGGGTTGGCGGGCTGGTAGGGGCGGTCGGCGGTGATCGCGTCATAGACGTCGGCCACCGCGGCGATCCGGGCGAACTGGTGGATGTCGGTGCCCTCGCGGCCCGCCGCATAGCCCTGGCCGTCCCAGCGCTCGTGGTGGTCGCGCACGACCGCGCGGGTGAGCGGCGAGATCCGCTCGGACTCCAGCAGCGAGGCGCCGGCGGCAGGATGGGTCTTGATGAGCTCCCATTCCTCCGGGGTGAGCTTGCCGGGCTTGTTGAGGATCTGCTCCGGGATCGCCAGTTTGCCGATGTCGTGAACGAGCAGGCCGATGGTGAGCTGGGTCATGCGCTCCACCATCCGGTCGTAGCGCACCTCACCGCGGTAGTCGACCCAGCCGTCGGTCCGGTCGATGCGCTGGCCGAGCAGCAGGCCCAGGGTGGCGACGCGCATCGAATGGCTGTAGGTGTAGCTCTCGGCGCTGGCGAGGTCGTCGAAGGCGAGGGCGGCCTCGGGGGCGTCGGCCAGCGCGTCGATCAGGCTGGCGGCCGCATGCTCGATCTGCTTGAGCGTGGTGAAGGGCAGATCGGAGAGGTCGGCGGCGACGGCGCGAGCGGCTTCGAAACAGGCGCTGACGGCCTCCTCGGTCGCGGCGCGGATGTGATCGGGCAGCGGCATCGCGGGGATGATCCCCTCGCCCATGTCGTCCTCGATCCACAGGCCGCGGACGCCCAGCGAGGACAGACGCGCGCTCAGCGACGGAGACAGGCGGACCCCGCGGCGCAGCAGGGGGGCGGCGCCGACTGCGCCGGACGGGATGTCGCGGGCCAGCTCCATGCCGTCCTGGACCCAATCGATGCGAACCAGTCTCATGCGCCCGTAATCGGCATTTGGCGCCAGAACTTGTGGCTGCCCTGCGATCTTGCACCGAAAGGCCGCGCCGGCGAGGGGCCAACGGCGGGTATTCCCGCTCCGAGCAGGGGAGAACGAGCAGTCGGCGATCCGTCCAGGAGGCGCGCCGCGCGCTAACCCATTCTTCACAGACTTGCTAGGGGACGTCCATCAATCCGGGGTACCTTCGCCGTGGCCTTGTACGGTTGGGCCGCCCCGGGCACCTGGCGACGGCCCCGGTCGTTTTCCCGCGGTCGCCGACGCACGGCGCGGGCTGGTACCCCAAATGGTTGTCGACACACTCCGTCCGGACACGTCCCCGCCTCCCGTCGCCGCCCGCGGCGGGTTCTCCCGGCGCGTCGCGCTGACCGCTTACGCGCGCCGCGTCCCGGTCAACCGGTGGACGCTGGCGCTCTTCGTGTTGACGCTGACGCTGGCGTCAGCGGCGTTACGCGTCGGGCAGCTCGGTTCGCACTACTGGATCGACGAGGCCATCTCGGTGGGCATCTCCTCGCACCCCCTCAGCGCGCTGCACGGGCTGCTGCGCCAGGACGGCTCACCGCCCCTGTACTACCTGCTCCTGCACGGGTGGATGGCACTGTGGGGTCGCGGCGAGGTGGCGACCCACACCCTGTCGCTGGCCTTCGCGCTGCTGACGGTGCCGGTCGCCTACTGGGGCGGTGCGGGCCTGTTCGGCCGGCGCGTCGGGATCTACGCCGCCGTGCTCGCCGCCGGCCTGCCGTTTCTCACCCAGTACGGGCAGGAGACGCGGATGTACTCGCTGATGACGCTGCTCTCGCTGCTCGTCGCGGTGGGTTTCGTGCAGGGGTTCGTGCATCGCCGGCGCGGCTATCTGCCCCTGCTGGCGGTGTCACTCGCCGCTGCGCTCTACACACACAATTGGGCCCTGTTCCTCGGGCTGGCCACGTTTCTCGGGTTCGTCGCCACGGTGGGATTGACCCCGCCGCGCGCGGGGCGCCGGAGGCTGGCCCGGGACGGGGCGCTCGTGTTCGCCGCCGTGGCACTCATGTATCTGCCCTGGCTGCCGACGCTCCTGTACCAGGCTCAGCACACCGGGGCGCCGTGGGCGCTGGCGCCGGTGGTGTGGTCGCTGTCTGAGGG
>JBAQGP010000181.1:0-3112 GCA_049287845.1 Solirubrobacteraceae bacterium
TTAAAACGGAGAGGGACGGACCGAAGTCCGCCCCTCTCCAACCGTTCCCTCGATGGATCGGATCCTGATATGGGCCTCGCGTGGTTAGCGACCTGGGTGAGCGCGAGGCGTTGTTGTTCTCGAGGCGGTCAGCCGAGCTGCCGCAGATCGAGCTTGGGACACCGGACTGGCGGCGCCGCTGTGTCGCCTGCCTGCCTGATGAAGTCTTATGGGGGAGGTGTCTGGCAGGGCGACGCCCGAAGGCGCCGCCCCGTCAAACGTCAGTCGGACTAGCCGAGCAGCTTCAGGATGAGCTGGGGCTGCGAGTTGGCCTGAGCCAACATCGAGGTCCCGGCCTGCTCCAGGATCTGCTGCTGCGTCATCTTCGTCATCTCCTGCGCCATGTTGACGTCCTTGATCTGGCTGTTGGACGCCGACAGGTTCTGCTCGGTCGAGGAGATCGAGTCGGAGGTGTACTGGAGACGGTTCTGCACCGCGCCCAGCGTCGCCGCCATGCTGGAGATGTTGTTGATGGCGCTGGTCAGGCTGGTCAGAGCGCTCGTGTTGGACAGGTCGATGACCGTTCCACCGGTTGACGCGCTGGTCCAGCTGAAGCCCAGGCCGCCCAGGCCGCTGTTGCCCTCGACGCTCGAGAACGTGGCGGTCAGGGTGTCGCCGGCGTTTGCGCCGACCTGGAAGGTCACCGTGCCGCTGCCGCCGGCGGTGCCGTCGAGCAGGTTCAGGTTGTTGAAGTTCGACGACGTCTTCTGACGGTCGATCTCCTGAGTCAGCTGGTTGACCTCGGCCTGGATGTCCGTCTTGTCCGTGCTCGAGTTCGAGCCGTTGTTGTACTGCACACCCAGCTCATACACACGCTGGAGCATGCTCTGGATGTTGGTCAGCGAGCTCGACGCCGTCTGGACCATCGAGATGGCGTCGCTGGTGTTGCTGCTCGCCTGGTTCAGGCCGTTGACCTGGGAGGTCAGGCCCTGCGAGATCGCGTAGCCGGCAGCGTCATCGGCGGCGCTGTTGATGCGCAGACCCGAGGACAGGCGCGACATCGAAGTCGCAACGGCGTTCGAAGACTTCAGCAGGTTCTGCTGAGTGTTCATCGCCGAGATGTTCGTCAGAATTGACAGGGACATGAGTACACCTCCATGGTGTGGTTTGGGTTGTTAGTCCCCCGGCCGCTCCATGCGGCCGGTTACATACGGAGTTATCGACGTAAGGCGGGGCGACTTTAGGCAGGTCCAGAACCTTCTGGACACTTTGCCTCGGCGGCCCGTGACTGGAGCTGGGGCGCGGCGGTCGTCAGACGATGACGTCGACGTGCAGACGGCCGTCGTCCTCGCCCGGGTCGGCGTCGGAGGGGCCGGACTCCTGGTCGTTGTAGGAGTCGCGGCGCTGCTGGCGCCGGCGGCGCTCGCGCTCTTCTTCCTGGCGCCGGCGCTCGACCTGGCGGTCGGTCGGGGTGATGCCCGGGGCGGGCGCGACGGGCGGGATGTTCGGGGCCGTCGGGACGATGGGATGAATCGGATCCATCGCCGGTGCTCAGCTGCTACCTGTCGTCGCCCTGGAGCGCGGTGGCCTCGGCGACGGCGGGAGTGCCGCCGGGGGTGACGGGCTCCATCCGGGCACGGCCGCTCTCGATGGCGGCCCGCAGCTCGGCCAGCACCAGCTGGCGCCAGACCGTCACTGCGCACATCCAGGCCAGCATGTAGCCGCCGATGCCGCCGATCAGCGCACGCACCGCCA
This sequence comes from Solirubrobacteraceae bacterium, assembly GCA_049287845.1. GTDB lineage: Bacteria > Actinomycetota > Thermoleophilia > Solirubrobacterales > Solirubrobacteraceae > Palsa-465. The sequence continues at coordinate 1,735 of JBAQGP010000181.1, forward strand.
CTTGATCGGGCGGTACCTGGGCCTTGTAGGAGAAGTAGGCCGTGATGAGGAAGAAGGTGACCCCACCGAAGCCCTTGGCGCGCCTGACCTGAGCGGCGGCACGGGGGTGGGCGGCAACGCTGATGCCGTCGGCCGCGGCCTTGCCCTTCTTGCCCTTCTTGGCCTTCTTGTCGCCCTTGGTCTTGCCTTCGGCGTCGCTCTTGTTCTTAGCCATCGTGATGTCCTCGGTCGCGGGTGGGGGACGGGCCTACGAGATCCAGTCGCCCCGGGTGCGCGCCCGGGCCGAACGCATGCATTCGAACACCAACCGGATGAGGCGCTGGCGGTCGTGTTCGGCAATCTGCTCGAACATCAGGGCCCGCTTGCCGTCCTCGCGGATGCGGACGACACGGGCGATACCTTCGATCGGGAGCTCGTTGGTGACGACCGAGATGGCGAAACGGATCGTCTGATCCACGGCGAGGGTCTCGTCGTCGGCCAGCAGCATCCCACCACCGCTCAGGTCCGTGGTGTGCACGCGCCGCTTGCCCTCCTCCGCGGACTCCACCGTGACGGGCTGGGGGGTGTCGACGCGGACGAAGTCCCGACGTTGCAGCACCTGGGCGTCGCCGTCGGGACGGAACCGGATGAGGCTCTGATCCTCGAACACGGCCTCGCCGCTCAGCTTGATCAGCCCGCGGCGCGAGGTGTACTCGAGCCTGGCGGACGCCACAGAATCGCTCTCGCGCTCGTCGTCGATGTTGACGAGCACCACCAGCACAACCTCCTGGCCACGCTCGAACGTGCGCACGGGCAGCTCCTCGCCGGTGGGCGTGGTGAGGGTGCCCTGCCCGCTGCCGGGGAAGGGCGTGACGTTGGTGGCGGTGATCTCGGTTTGCCTGTTCATCTCAGCAACCCAGCTGCGATCTGATCAGGATCGGCAGATGCGACCGCCTCCTGAAGGGCAAATCCGTTCAGCGTGTACGCCAGCGGGATCCCGGTCAGCATCGCCAGCTCCGTGACCTGACCCAGCTCGTCGGTCTCATCGACGTGCGTGGCGACCATTCCGGTGATATCGAACGCCGAGAAGCTGTCGACGAGCTTGACCGCGGCACCCGAGCTGAGGGTGGCCGGGACCGTCAGGTAGATGCCGTCCAAGCCGAAGCTGTGGAGGGTCTCGGCCATCACGTCGATCGTCGCGTCGTCGCGGGGAGCCGCCGCGGCGGTGTCGATGATGACCAGGCCCCGCTCGCGCGCCGAGCTCACGGCTCGCGCCGTCGCCCGTGTGCGCATGGCCGGGATGATGTTGACCGCCTCGCCCTGCAGCAGCGCGCCCAGCTCGTCCTCTCGCCCGGGTGTACCGAGGCTGGCCACGCTCACCAGCGCGCCGGCCCGGGCC
>JBAQGP010000182.1:0-8924 GCA_049287845.1 Solirubrobacteraceae bacterium
CCACTAGCTCTCCGCCCCCGCGTCAGTTGCCGTCCAGCGCGGCCTGCACCGCCTGGGCGACCATCGCGCCGGCCACGCCCAGCGCCTCGGTGCTCTGCGACGCGCGGGCGAGCACGAACGCGCCCTCAAGCGCCGCGATCATCCCGATGACGAGCTCGCGGCTCTTGGCCTCGTCGAGCCCCGCGGCGGTGAAACGGGGCAGGCCGGCGGCGATCCAGCTCTCGAACACGTCCGCGCACGCCTCGCGCATGGTGTCTGACGTGCTGGACACCTCGAGCGCGACCGTCGCGATCGGGCACGCGTCCCCGTACTCGCTCTCCTCCAGGTGGACCGCCGCGCCCTCGAAGAACATCCGCACTGCGCTGACCAGATCCGGCGCGGGATCGAACACCGCCGGGATGAGCAGCTCATACAGCGCGCCCGAGCGCCGGATCGCCGCCGCCCCCAGCTCCTCCTTCCCGCCGGGAAAGTGGTGATAGATCGACCCGAACGGCGCCTTGGCCGCGGCGACGATCTGCTTGACCCCGGTCGCCGCGTACCCTTGCCGCCGCAGCAGCTCGGCGCTCGCGTCGATGATCCGATCCCTCGTCTCCGACATCTCCTCCTCCTCGCTGCCCGGGTGGGCGGCCGCTTCCTCGTCGAGTGGCTGTCGGACGCCCACTCGCGCCGCCCTTGCACCACTAGATAGATCGCTCTAATGTACTCGCTAGAGCGATCAATCTAGGAGCGACGATGATCCAGTCCTGGCTGGCCAAGAAGCTGATCACGTTCATCATGGGGCGCACCCGCAAGGGCGACGTGCGCCCGACCCTGTTACTTGACGCGCCCGACGTCGAGCTCACATTCCCGGGCCGCAACTCGTGGTCCGGAACCTTCCGCGGAAAGGACGAGGTCGCTCGCTGGCTTCAGCGCTTCGCCGCTGTCGGGATCCAGATCTTCCCCGACGAGGTGGTGGCGACCGGTTTCCCCTGGCGCACCACCGTGTGCGTGCGCGGACGCGACTACCTTCGTGACGCCGGGGGCGCCACGGTCTATGAGAACCGCTACGTGATCTGGGGCCGGATGACCTGGGGCCGTCTTACCGCCTACGAGGTCTACGAGGACACGCAGAAGGCCGACGATCTGGACGAGTATCTGGCCCAGAACCGGCCTGAGCTCGCTGTGGCCTGACAGCCCCGCGGTGACGAGGGCAGTGTCACCGGCTTCACTTGGTGGGGCCTGCGCACCCGCGTCCGGCGGGCGCGCGCCGACCCCCAGGTGGCGTTCTTCGAGCGAGTGACGTGGGTGTCGATCGGTAAGTAGGATCGCCCGCCATGCCCATCGGCATCATCACCGGATCCGGGACCCACGCGCTGCCCGGCTTCGCGGATGCCCAGCTTCTGTTGCACGAGACACCGTTCGGGACGATCGAGGTGTCGCGGGGGCGATTCGCGGGGGCCGATGTCGTCCACGTCTCCCGCCACGGAGCCGGGCACGTGCGGCTGTCGCACCAGGTGACACACCGCGCGGACATCCGGGCCCTGCACGACCTGGGAGTGACCGCGGTGATCGGGTGCACCGCCTGCGGCGCCGTGGACCCAAGCCTGGAGCTGGGCTCGCTGGTGGTCTTCGACGACCTGCACTTCGCCTCCACCCGCCTGCCCGACGGGTCGCTGTGCACGTTCTTTGACGCGCCCGGCGACCCCGCGCGCGGCCACTGGATCCTCCACGGCGGTCCGTTCTCTGAGGGGGTGCGCGCCGCAGTGCTCGCCGCCGCCGCCGAGGCGGGGCGCCCCGTCCGCGACGGCGGGACCTACGGGCACGTCGACGGCCCGCGCTTCAACACCCCCGCGGAGATCGCTCAGCTGGCCGGCTGCGGGGTGGTGGCGGTCAGTCAGACCGGCGGGCCCGAGACGGTGCTCTGCGGCGAGCTCGAGCTGCCCTTCGCGCTGGTGGGGTTCGTCACCGATTACGCCAACGAGGTGATGCCGGGGGAGCCGACCCCGGTGGCGACGCTGGTCGAGCTGATGGGCAGGAGCACCGCGGTGTTCGCCGACGTGCTGGCCCTCGCGGTCAACCGCCTGTCTCAGACGGCTCCGGCACCCGGCGGCACCATGTATCGCTTCGAGCAGGCTTGATCCGGTGGCGGCGCCGCCGGCCGTGCTGATGATGGAGCGGGCCGCCCGGCCGCGTCCGGAACTGCGCGAGCTGCTCGGCTCCGAGCGTGCGGCGGGGGTGGAGCGCCTGCTGGTGGCTCGTGCGATGGAGTGGGGCGATGCGCTGAGCCACGGGCGCGTGACGACGGCCGGCGACGATGAGGGACTCGCCGACGCGGTGGAGCGCGCGTTCATCGCAGCGGGGAGCAGTCCGGTGGTCGTCGTCTGGCCGGTGCTGCCCCGCTGGCGTCCCGCACACGCCGAAGCCGTGCTCGACGACCTGGCGGCGGGCTGCGAGGCATCGGTGGCGCCGGTCTTCGACGGCGGCCTCTACCTGCTCGCGTTGGCGCGCAGCATGCCCGCGGTGCTCGCTCTGCCCGCCGAGACGTGGGACAGCCCCGACGTGATCGGAGCGGTCCTGGCGCCCATCAACGCGGCCAGGGCACCCGTCGGCCTGGTGCGTCCCGAGGCCGCGCTGCGCCGGCCCGCCGACGTGCGGGCCGCGCTGGCGGATCCGCTGCTCGACGCCGAGCTGCGGGCCCTGTTGGAGGGCTGAGGAGGCAGGCGGCGTGCTGTCGTCCGTCGTCCGTCGTCCGTTGGCCTCGCCCTGACGCGTGGCTCAGCCGCTGACGGAGTCCAGGAGCTGCAGGAGGTCGTGGGCGGCGAGCTCGATGGCCTTGTGGCGCCACTCGCTGGCGCGGTACACCGAGGCGATCAGCCCCATCCGGTGCACTCGCCGGAAGTCCCCGTAGACGAACGCGTAGCGGGCCTTGGTCTCGTCGGCGGCGTCCTCGGTGAGGCCGAGGTGCCACTGCGCGTACTCGTCCCACGAATGATTCTTCAGGTACGCGTTCTGGGCCTCGGCGCGCGGCTGGACCTGGTTCCACTCACTGCGCAGCACGTACTGGCGCTTGCGGATGAGCTCCTCCGCGTGCGCGACGGCGGCCTCGTTGAGCGCGTAGGTCGCCACGGGCGCAGGCGCTCTTTGCCCCGCTCTATTGCCGGTAGTTCTCGACGACGCTCTCGGAGCGAGCCTGCGCGTCGTCGGGGTTGCCGCCCTCCTCGCGCAGCGCGCGGCGCTGGCGCAGCAGGTCCCAGCACTGGTCCAGCGACACCTTCAGGGCATCCAGGCGCTGGCGGTCGTCATCGGTGGCCTGGCCCGAGGACTCGCGGCTCCAGAGCTGGTGCTCCTCTGAGACGAGCTGCTCGATGTGGCCGTGGATCTGGTCGTCGTCCATGGCGCACACGCTACTCCTCGGAGTGGTCCAGGTTCGAGTATCGGGGCGTGGGTTACCCTCTGTCAGCACCCGCCGCAATGCACTGGGGAGTGGTGTAACGGCAGCCCGCCGGCCTTTGGAGCCGTGAGGTCCCGGTTCAAATCCGGGCTCCCCAGTTGTAACTAAATCGCTGCAAATGGTGCCTTTCCGTCCGGGCCCCGAACTAACGTTCGTGCGGTGCCGTCCCGCGACCGATTGACCAGACGCTCAAGCGCTGCGAGCGCAAGCTGGGGGTCTCGCAGCCGCACCTGCGCAAGGTCGAGCGGCCGTCGTTTGAGCAGCTCCAAGAGGACCTCCGGACGATGAGCGTGCTCGCCGTCGGTCGCAGACACGGGGTGTCGGACGACGCCGTCCGGAAATGGATTCGCTGGTACGAGCGGGGTTTTGAGGGAAAGGGGGAGACAGAAGCAGCGTGAGGTGCATACGATCCCGGTTGTGACCGCGCCCGTCGTCGTCATCCTTGCCGCAGGGCAGGGCACGCGCATGCGCTCGAGCGTCCAGAAGCTGCTGCACCCGCTGTGCGGGCGGCCGATCATCGACTGGCCGGTGGCGGCCGCGCGGGCGGCCGGGGCGGGTAAGGTCGTCGTGGTGGACGGCCCCGACCGGCGTCTGGCGCCCGCGCTCAACGGTGCGGTGACGGTGGCCGTGCAGGAGCGCCCGCTGGGGACCGCCGACGCGGTGCGGGCGGCGATCGACCAGGTGGCGGGTGGCGACACCGTCGTGGTGCTCAACGGTGATGCGCCGCTGATCACGGCTGCGTCGCTACGTGCGCTGGTCGTGACCCATGAGGGCTCGGGCGCGGCGGCGACGATCGCGACCATGGTCCTGGCCGACCCGAGCGGCTACGGGCGGGTGGTGCGCGCGCCCGACGGCACGGTGGAGCGAGTGGTGGAGACCAAGGCGGCGGGCGATGCCACCGACGCGGAGCTGGGGATCCGCGAGGTCAGCACCGGGATGTTCGCGTTCGACGGGGCCGCGCTGGTCAGCGCGCTGCAGGAGGTCCGGGCTGACAACGCCCAGGGCGAGCATTACCTGCCGGACGTGTTGGCGATCATGCGCGGGCACGAGCGCACCGTGGGGGCGTTTGAGCTCTCCGATCCCAACGAGCTGCTGGGGATCAACGACCGCGTCCAGCTGGCCGAGGTGGCCGCGGTGGCCCAGCGCCACATCCACGAGCGCCACATGAGGGCCGGAGTCACGATCGTCAACCCCGCGGCGACGGTGATCGACGCCGATGTGCGCATCGGCGAGGACTCGGTGGTCGCGCCCTTCACGAGCCTGCACGGCGCGACCGCCATCGGGCCGGGATCCACCATCGGCCCCAGCAGCACGCTGATCGATGCCACGGTGGGCGCGGGCTCGAAGGTGCTGCACTCCTACGTCACCGGCGCGGTCATCGGCGACAAGGTGAGCGTCGGGCCATTCGCCTACCTGCGCCCCGGCACCGTGCTGCGCGACGGGTCCAAGGCCGGGACGTTCGTGGAGATCAAGAACTCCGACGTCGGCGCAGGGACGAAGGTGCCCCACCTGTCCTACATCGGCGACGCCGACATCGGGGAGGAGTCCAACCTCGGCGCCAGCACGATCACCGCCAACTACGACGGCTATCGCAAGCACCGTACGACCATCGGCAGCCGGGTCAAGACGAGCGTGGACACCACGTTCGTGGCGCCCGTGTCGGTCGGGGACGATGCCTACACGGCCGCCGGATCGGTCATCACCACCGACGTCCCGGAGGGCGCGCTGGGCGTCGCTCGATCACGTCAGACCAACATCGACGGATACGCTGACCGCCGCCGCCAGCAAGCCGCCGCCGAATCGAAGGAGGGCCAGTGAGCACCACGGAGCCGTCGGCCCCCACGCGTAACATGGTCGAGGACGAGATGAGCGTCATGGAGCCCGCCCCAGTGCCGACGATTCTGCGCCGTGATGCTGACAAGCGCTTGATGCTCGTGACCGGGCGGGCCAACCCGGAGCTGGCTGCCCGGATCGCCGACAAGCTGGGCGTCGAGCTCAGCGACGCGACCACCAAGACGTTCGCCAACACCGAGGTCTACTGCCGCTTCCAGGAATCGGTGCGCGGTGCCGACGTGTTCATCGTCCAGCCGACGTGCGCCAACGACGCCACCGGGCTGAGCGCCAACGACGCGCTGATGGAGCTGCTGACGATGGTCGACGCGGCCGTGGGCGGATCGGCGCACCGGGTGATCGCGGTGACGCCGTGGTACGGCTACTCACGCCAGGACAAGAAGTCGGCCCCGCGCGAGCCGATCACCGCCCGTCTGGTGGCGCGGATGCTCGAGGCGGCGGGCATCGACCGCATCCTCACCATGGACCTGCACTCCGGTCAGATTCAGGGCTTCTTCTCCAAGCCGTGCGACCACATGACCGCGTTGTTCATGCTCACCCAGTACTTCGATGACCTCGGGCTCGAGGACCTCGTCGTGGTGGCGCCCGACGCCGGCCGGGTGAAGCTCAACAAGCAGTTCGCCCACAAGATCGGCGCCGACCTGGCCATCCTCAACAAGGAGCGCCCTGCCCAGCAGGTGGCCGAGATCAGCTACATCATCGGCGACGTGCGCGACAAGACGGCGCTGCTCGTGGACGACATGATCGGCACCGCGGGCACGCTCGGCGCCGCCGCCCAGGCGGTGCGCGACGCCGGGGCCAGGCGCATCTACGCCGCCGCCACACACGGCAACTTCTCCGGCAACGCCTGGCAGAACCTCACCGAGGCGGGCTTCGAGCAGGTAGTGGTGACCGACACCATCCCGCTTCCGCCGGGGGCGCCGAGCAACATCCGCGTGCTCTCCTGCGCCGACCTGCTGACCAACTCGATCCGCCAGATCTTCACCGACGGGTCCGTCAGCGACGTCTTCGGCGGCGAGAACCAGCTCTTCTAGCCACGGCGCGCCGCTCCAGATCCAACCCGCCGCGCTCCCCGACCCTCACCGCACCGATCACCGTGGGCGCTCCCGACGATCCGGCCGCCAGCCGCCGGATCCAGTCAGAGCGGGCGGCGCGCCTCATGGACCTGCTCGGGCTCAGCGAGGACGAGCTCTGTGCGGCGCTCGGCGTCGACGCACTGACCCTTGTCTCGGGTCAGCTCGAGCACCGCTCGGAGCTTCCCATCCTCCTCGACCTTCTGTCGGAGGCCGAGGAGCGGGCCGGGGCAGCCGTGCTGAGGCGATGGGTGCGTGCCGCCGGGCCCCACGGCCGGCCGATCGACGCCCTCACGCGCCGCGACTTCGCCGCGTTCGAAGACGCATTGGGCCAGCTCGCCGAGCGGGGGTTCGTGCTGCGTGGCGGAGGCCGGGCGGATGGCTGAGCTGGGCGCATGCCGAGGGCAAGCCGGTGGCTGAGCCGTTCGTCCACCGCCTCAGGGTCCGCTACTCGGAGTGCGACCTGCAGGGCGTGCTGTTCAACGCCAACTACCTGGCGTACATCGATCACACGATCACCGAGCTGTGGCGCGCGGCCTACGGCGGCTACACGGTGATGCTGGACCGCGGTGTGGACATCGTCGTCGCCGAGGTCAACATGCGCTTCCTGGGCTCGGCTCGCTTTGACGAGGAGGTGATCGTCGAGGCCACGGTGACGAACATCGGCACTACCAGCGTGACCACCGCCTTTCGCTTCCGCCGCGCCGACGGGGAGGAGCCGTTGCTGACCGCAGAGATCCGCCACGTGTTCATCGACCCGCCCACCGCGGCCAAGACCCCCATGCCCGACTGGGCCCGCGAGGGCCTCGCCCGCTGGCACCTCGAAGCGGCCCCTCCATCCCCCGTGGGCACGTCGCGGGAAGCGGCCCGGCCGGCCCCCTGACGCGCTCAGTCCTCGCCGTCGGGCTTGGGCGGCTTCTTGGGCCAGATCCCGATCAGGTGGTGAAAGAACCCTGCGAACGCCCGGTCCACCACGGCCGCGGTCCCCGCCATCACCCCGGCCTGCAGCGCCTGCGCGCCGACGACCTTGATCGTGCTTCCCTCGCCGCTCCCCGGCGCCGGCGGCGGGGCGTCGTCGATCTTGGCCCAGATGCTGCGGAATACCGAGCGGCCGAGCTTGCCGGCGATGATCGCGCCGACGATCGCCAAGGGCTTGTAGAGGAGCCTCAGGATCACCATGGGGCAGAACCCTAATGCACGGGTGCGCGGATGCTGTACCCGGTGGACAGCGTTCCTTCTCCAGATGGAGGTTGTGAACGACCGCCGGGCCTGGATTAATACACCAGGACGTTGCCGAGTTGTGAAGGAGGGAACCAAATGCTCGACGAGGATCCAATCGGCGATGAGGGCGGGGCGGAGGAGCTCCTGCGCCGGGCACTGCTCGATGACAGCTCGGCGGTGGCGGTGTCGCTCCGGGTCAGCGGGCTGCCGCTCAGCGAGGCGGTGACCGTCATCTTCCACGGCCGGCGTGACCTGGGCACGCTTCAGACCTACGTGGCCAGCGGCACGCGGGGCGCCGGCGCCACCGTCTCGGCCAACGAGCTGCTGCGCGTGCCCTGCGACCTCGACCTCGCCGACGCCGAGGACCGCGATGAGGCCGAGCGCCTCTACGTCGAGCAGGCCACGGCGCTGCGCGACGCGCTGGTCGGCGCCGACACCGTCCTCGACGTGTGGCGCGAGCCCCTGAGCGACCTGGCCGGCAGCGTCGTCGCCATCGACCACTCGGTCCAGCTCTCGGTCAAGCTCCCGGCGCACCGGCTGCTTCCCACCGCCCTGGTGGTCACCGATTCCCAGCTCGTCGTCACCCCCGTGTGCAGCGCGCGCACGCTCGCGGACGGACGTCCACCGATGGGTATCGCGTGTGCCCAGCAGGACCTCAGCCGCGTCTATCCGCTCGCCGACGATCCCGAGCGGTGCGTCGCGGACTTCCTGGACCTGGCCGCCGACCACGCGCTGCTGCTGGCCGAACGCCTCGAGCACCAGGAAGCATCGGTGCAGCGGTTCATGGAACTCAGCGACCAGTAGACCGACTACCGTGGCGCCGTGCGCCGCCGCTGGATCATCGCCTCGACCGTCCTCGGCCTCGTCGTGTTCCTGGCCATCACCACGCTGCTCACTCGCGCCTTCAACGTCGGCGACGCTGAGAACGCGGCGATCACCAGCCTCGTCCAGGCCGAGGCACGCGGCGACACGGCTCAGGTCATGTCGCTGGTCACCGGCTGCAGCGCCAGCGACGCGTGCCGCGCCCGGGCCACCGCCAACACCGCCGCGCTGCGCCATTCCGGCAGGGTCTCGATCGCCGAGATCAACCCGTCATCGACATTCTCGATCACCTCCACCCTCGGCACCGCCCGCGTCGCGTGGGTCGCCGGCGACTCCCTGCCACGCGTCCAGTGCCTGCGCGTTCGCCACGCGGGCAGCGTGATTCAGGGCTTCACGATCCAGCTACTGGTCGTCAGCCGGCGGATCGCGAGCGACGCCGACTGCCCGAGTCACTTCTAGTCGCGCGGTGGGGCTCGCGCACCGGCCGGCGGGCGGGCTCGCGCGCGGGGCGACGCTCGCGGTGGGGC
>JBAQGP010000183.1:0-7792 GCA_049287845.1 Solirubrobacteraceae bacterium
GTCAAGGCCCAGTGCGAGCAGCTCGAGGCCGACACCGACTTCGGGTAGCCGCGGTGGGCCGCCCCGCCGCGGCGCGGGAGACCATCGCTTGCCAACGCCGGCGCCCCCTGGTACAAAGCAGCGCAGCAAGCGCATGCGCGACCAGGCCCCCACGACCTGCAGCACCCTCTCCGGTCTCGGCTGGTCGGACTACGCGCGCTTCTACGCCTGGCGATTTAGCTAGGCGCCCGGCCACAGCCCCAGTCCGCCCCCGCGCGGAGATCCCGGAGGCCCGGCGCCGTCACCACCCGCGGACACACGTCCGCAACGAGGCCCGAGCCTTGGCTTCTCTACATTCTCCAGGCGGCGTGAAAGGACTGAGCAACAGATGATGATCGTGATGAAACCCGGGGCCACGGCAGAGGAGGTCGACGCGGTCGTGCAGCGAGTCCACGCCGTGGGCGCGCGAGCCCATGTGATCAACGGTGAGGAGCTGACCGTGATCGGGGCCATCGGGGACGCCGAGCACGTCGCCCGACTGGCGCTGGAGGGCACGCCCGGCGTGGACCACATGGTGCCGATCTCCAAGCCCTACAAGCTGGCCTCCAGCCAGATCACCCATGGCGCCCGCAGCGTGCTCGACATCGGCGGCCGCAAGGTGGGCGGCGATCACTTCACGATGATCGCCGGCCCGTGCACGGTCGAGTCGCGCGAGCAGACCCTGGTCACCGCACAGGTCGTCGCGGCCGCCGGTGCCGCGATGTTCCGCGGGGGGGCCTACAAGCCCCGCACGTCGCCCTACGCCTTTCAGGGACTCGGACAGGAGGGCCTGCGCCTGCTCGCCGAGGCCAAGGCGCAGACCGGCCTGCCGATCGTCACCGAGGTGATGGACGCCCGCGACCTCGAGCCTGTGCTGGAGGTGGCCGACGTCATCCAGGTCGGCGCCCGCAACATGCAGAACTACACGCTGCTGTCGGAGATCGGCCGATCCGGGTGCCCGGCGCTCATCAAGCGCGGGCTGTCGAGCACGCTGGAGGAGCTCCTCATGGCGGCCGAGTACGTGCTCAAGGAGGGCAACGAGTCCGTGATCCTCTGCGAGCGGGGCATCCGCACCTTCGAGACCGCGTACCGCTTCACCCTCGACCTGATGGCGATCCCGGTGCTCAAGGAGATGACCCACCTGCCGGTGATCGTCGATCCCAGCCATGCCGCCGGCCGGCGCGACCTGGTGGCCCCGATGTCGCTGGCGGCGGCAGCCGCGGGCGCCGACGGGCTCATCGTCGAGGTCCACCCGAATCCCGACGAGGCGATCTGCGACCCGGCTCAGCAGCTCGTGGCCGACGAGTTCCCCGCGTACCTGGACCGGGTGCGCGCGGCGGCTGCCGTGGCCGGCAAGGCGCTGTTCCAGGAGCCGGTGGCGAGCGCCCGGTGACGTTCACCGGAACCGAACGCTCGGACTCGGTCCGCGACCAGCGGATCGACCGTCTCGTCCCGCTGGCGGCACCGCGGGAGCTGATCGGTGAGCTCCCACTCACCGAGGCGCACGTCGACGTGCTGCTGCGCGGTCGCTCTGAGGTGCAGGCGATCCTCGACGGGCGCGACGACCGCCTGCTGGTCGTCGTCGGCCCGTGCAGTGTCCACGACGTCGAGGCCTCCCGCGACTACGCCGAGCGGCTGAGCGCGCAGGTGGAGCGGCTGTCAGACGAGCTGTGCCTGGCCATGCGGGTGTACTTCGAGAAGCCGCGGACCACGATCGGCTGGAAAGGGCTCATCAACGATCCGCACCTCGATGGGTCCGGCGACGTCAACACCGGCCTGCGGGTGGCGCGGCGGCTGCTCCTGGAGGTGCTCGGGCTCGGCCTGCCCGTCGGGTGTGAGTTCCTGGACCCGATCACGCCGCAGTACATCTCCGACGCCGTCTGCTGGGGCGCTATCGGCGCCCGCACCGTCGAGAGCCAGATCCATCGCCAGCTCGGGTCGGGCCTGTCGATGCCGGTCGGCTTCAAGAACCGTACCGACGGCAATATTCAGGTCGCCGTCGATGCTGTCCGCGCCGCCGGCGTCGCGCACGCGTTCGCCGGCATCGATGTCAACGGCAGCTCGGCGATCCTGCACACGCGCGGCAACCGCGATTGCCATGTGATCCTGCGCGGCGGCAGGGACGCCCCCAACTACAGCGCTGATCACGTCACCCACGCCGTCGAGCTGCTGCGGGCCAGCGCGCTGCCCGAACGGGTGATGATCGACCTCAGCCACGACAACAGCGGCAAGAACCCCGATCGCCAGCCGGAGGTCGCCGCCGCCGTGGCCGGCCAGATCGCGGCCGGGGACCGTACGCTCGTGGGCGTGATGATCGAGTCGTTTCTGGTCGCCGGGCGCCAGGATCTCGACGACCAGGGCGATCTCGTCTACGGCCAGTCGATCACCGACGGGTGCATCGGCTGGGACACCACCGTCGAGGTGCTCGCCGGTCTGGCTGACGCGGTGCGCACGCGCCGCCAAGCGGGCTAGCCGCCTCCGCTTCGAGTCGATGCGACTCGCGGTTCTCGGCGTCGGTCTGATCGGCGGCTCGGTGGCCCTGGCGGCGCGCGAGCGTCTCGGTGCGCAGGTGACCGGATATGACGATTCGCCGGAGGCGCTGGAGCGCGCGCTGCAGCTGGGCGCTCTGGACTGCGCGCGCAGCACGGTCCATGCGGCGGTCGCCGATGCCGAGGCGGTGTTCGTGGCTGTGCCGGTCGGTGGCCTGTCAGAGCTGGTGGGGGAGGCGCTCGCCGCCGCGCCTGCGGACTGCGTGATCACCGACGTGGGTTCCACCAAGCGCGAGGTCGTCGCCGCCCACGCCGATCCCCGGTTCGTCGGCGGCCATCCGCTGGCCGGCGCCGAGAACGCCGGCGTGCAGCACGCCCGCGCCGATCTGTTCGACGCGGCGACCTGGTATCTGACCCCCAGCGCCACCACCTCGGGCATGCTCTACGAGCGGCTTCACCGCCTGCTGCACGGGATCGGCGCGCGGCCGGCGGCGATCGACGCCGACACGCACGATCGCATTCTGGCCACGGTCTCGCACCTGCCCCACGTGCTGGCCAACGTGCTCGTCTCCCAGGCCGCCGCCACCCTGCAACCCGAGGCTCACCCGCCCGCTCGGCTTCACGCGACCGGTCCGAGCTTCCGCGATGCCACGCGCGTCGCCGGCGCGCCCAGCGGCATCTGGACGGACATCTACCTCTCCAACCGCGATGCCCTGGCCACTGAGATCGACGGCGCCATCGAGCGCCTGCATTCCGTGCGGGCGGCGCTCAGCGAGGCCAACGGGCCCGCCATCACCGCCTGGAACGAGCGGGCCGCTGCCGACCGGCGGCGACTGCTCGAGGCCCAGCTCGCCGGGGGCGACCTGCATGAGCTGCGCGCCTCCGTGCCCAATCGGCCGGGCGTGGTGGCCCAGATCGCACTTGAGCTTGGGCGAGCGGGCGTGAACATCAACGACATGGCCCTCTATCCGGCCAGCGACATGAGCGAGGGCGTGATCGCCATGTGGGTCGACGGCGAGACCGCCACCGAGCGCGCGCAGGAGCTCATCGCCGGGCTCGGCTTCCCGGTGGCTCGGCCGTGAAGGCGCGCTACGCACCAGGACTGCGGCTGCGCGGGCGCGTGTCCCCGCCCGCCGACAAATCGATCTCGCACCGCGCCGCGATCATCGGGGCGATGGCGTCAGAGCCGGTGCGGATCGCCAACTACCTTCAGGCGGCGGACACGCGCTCCACGCTGGACGCCGTGCGCCGCGTCGGCGCCCTGGTGGAGCGCCGCGACGGCGACGTCCTCATCCGCGGCTGCGGGATGCGTCACGCGCACACCCCCGGTGAACCGATCGATGTCGGTAACGCCGGGACGCTGATGCGCCTGCTCCCCGGATGGCTGGCCTTTCAGCAGGGGGCGGCGTTCACGCTTGACGGCGACGCGTCGATCCGCCGCCGCCCCGTCGACCGGATCGCCGGCCCGCTGACCGAGATGGGCGCGCAGCTGGACGCCACCGACGGGCGCTACCCGCCCTTCACCGTTCGCGGTGCGGGCCTGCACGGCATCACCTATGAGCTGCCCGTCGCCTCGGCCCAGGTGAAGTCGTGCGTGCTCCTCGCCGGCCTTGCGACGGACCGCACGACGGTTCTGGAGCCCATTCCCACCCGCGACCACACCGAACGGATGCTGGCCAGCGCCGGCGCCCGGGTTGATCGGCGCGCCAACGAGGGCGGGGGATACGTCTCGACCGTCGGCAACGCCGACGAGCTCGTCCTCGAGGCGGTCCATGTGCCCGCCGACCTGTCCAGCGCCGCCTTCCTCATCGCCGCCGGCGTGCTCGTGCCTGGCGCCCGCCTCCTGCTCGAAGGCGTGGGCGTCAACTGGACCCGCGCGGGCTTTCTGCGCATCCTGGAGCGGATGGGAGCGATCGTCGTCGGTGAGCTCGAGGCGCCCGGCGCGTTCGGCCCCGCCGAGCCGGTGTGCGATCTCGACGTCAGCCACGGGCCGATCGAGGCCACCACCGTTGACGCCGACGAGGTGCCGCTGGCCATCGACGAGCTGCCGCTGGTGGCGCTGCTGGGCTGCTTCGCCGAGGGCGAGACCGTCGTGAGGGGGGCCGCGGAGCTGCGGGTGAAGGAGTCCGATCGCATCGCCACCGTGGTCGAGGGGCTGCGCGGTCTCGGGGCGGACATCGACGCGCTGCCGGATGGCTTCGTCGTGCGCGGGCGCGGGAGCCTGCGGGGCGGCCGCATCGACGCCCACGGCGACCACCGCCTCGCCCTCCTGGGGGCCGTCGCCGGCCTGGCTTCACAGGACGGCGTCGAGGTGGTGGGGATGGAGGCGGCCGACGTCAGCTACCCGGGGTTCGCCGACGACATCACGGCGCTGGCCGCCGGCTGATGGTCGTTGCCATCGATGGGCCCGCCGGGGCCGGGAAATCGACGGTGGCGCGCGCGGTGGCGCGCGAGCTGGGCTTCACCTATCTGGACTCCGGCGCGATGTACCGCTCGGTCGCGCTGACCGCGCTGCAGCGCGACCGGCCACCCGCCGAGGTTGCGCCGACGCTGCGCATTGAGCTGGGGGACCGGGTGTGCGTGGACGGACGCGACGTCACCGAGCAGATCCGCACCCCGGAGGTCACGGAGGCCTCGTCGGTGGCGGCGGCGCAGCCCGCCGTGCGCCAGGCGATGGTCGCCGAACAGCGCCGGCTCCTGGGCGACGGGAACTGGGTGGCCGAGGGCCGCGACATCGGGACCGTCGTGGCGCCGCAGGCGGAGGTCAAGGTGTTTCTCACCGCCAGCCCCGAGGCGCGGGCGCAGCGGCGCGCCGCCGAGCTCGGGGCTGACATCGCCACCGTGCTGGCCGAGCAGACGATTCGCGACGAGCGCGACACCGCGCGCGAGCACTCGCCGCTGCAGGCGGCGCCCGACGCGCATACCGTCGACACGACGGGTCTCACCCTCCCCGACGTGGTGGCGCGCATCGTCGGCCTGGTGCGAGCGCGCCGCTGAGCACGGGGGCGAGGCACCGAACAAATGTCCACATTGCTTTAGTTTCCTGTCCAAAGGGCGCACGATGCCGAAACGAACGTACTGAGTCACGCTGACGGGGGCAGATCGCACGAGAGTGGGGTCCCGGACGGCGATGTGGCTCGGTTTGTCAGTCCACCACGGAAGGTGAACACCCATGAAGAAGTACCGTTTCAGCCGCCGTTCGCGCGCAGTCAGCGTGTGCGGCGTTCTCACAGCCGCCATCGCCAGCCTGGCGGCCAGCCCCGCGCTGGCTGCTCAGGTCAACGTCGGCGGGCTGGGCTTTGGTGACAGCTCCATGTGCAGTGCTCCGGCGCTGACCCAGCCGTTTGCCGCGGCCGGGGACAGCAACTGGTACACGTTGACCCCGGGTGAGATCCCCGGCTCGTTCAACGGCGCCGGCTGGACGCTGAGCGGGGGCGCGTCGATCAAGGCCGGGCAGGCCGGCACCGGTTCGGTGCTCGACCTACCCAGCGGCTCGCAGGCGGTCAGCCCGCCGATGTGCGTGGCCTCGGACTACCCGACGGCTCGGACCATGGTCCGCGACGTCGCCGGTGCCCAGGGCGTCCACATCTACGTGGCCTACGCCGACACCAAGACTGCGAGCAAGGCCCAGAACGTGGGCCAGGTCCACGGCCAGCAGTCCGCGTGGACGCTGTCGGACACCTTCGGCATCCACCCCGGCAACCTGCCGGGCTGGCAGTTGATGCGGTTCACCCTCATCCCTGACGGCAAGAGCAGTGACTTCCAGGTCTACGACTTCTACGTAGACCCGCACATGCACTACTAGTGGCCATCCCCTTGCGGGAGACCACTGGCCCGACGGGAGCTCGTGAGGGCCCGGCGCTCGCGACGCGGGCGCCGGGCTCACGCGCGTCCACGGCCTGATTGCGCAAGTTCTGCCCTGCGGGGGCGTTTTGAGCCTTCGGCCGTAGGTATCCGGCCGCAGAGCACACTCCCACCGGTCTGAAGGGGACGACTCGCCATGAGCAAACGCCTCTCCCGCAGTGGCTGTACCGCCGTACTCTCTCTGGTCGCAGGCCTGCTGGGCGCGGGCGCCGGCACAGCCGCGGCCAAGCCGATTCTCATGCCCACGCTGGGCAAGGAGATCCAGGCCCAAAAGCAGATCTGGCGCGAGCACACCTTCGCGCCCCAGGGCGCGCTGCAGCCGCCCGCGCCGCCATGCCCGGAGAACGGCATGCTGCCCGCGCCGCTCTCCGGTTGCGGCGTCCCCGAGGCGCCGGCCACGACCCTGCCGTTCGGAGGCAACATGGCCTATTGGGGTGGGCACGTGCAGACCAATCCGCAGGTGTACATCGTCTACTGGGGCTGGGGTGAGAAGGGCGCCTTCCCCGCCGGCCAGCCCTGCACCGCCGAGAAGCTCACCGAGGGCAAGCTCACCGCGACGCTCAAGTGCGACCCCGACGGAGCCGGCAGGTACATGGCCAGCTGGGTCGACCAGCTCGGAGGCACGCAGTGGGCCGGAGAGCAGACGCAGTACTACCAGACGGTCACCGACGCGTCGGGCCACCCCTACAACCAGCACATCGCCAACCCCACCGACCAGCTCGCGGGGATCTGGGTGGACGACGGCAACTCGATCACGGGGCTCCCCAGGACCGCGGCGAGCAACCCGGCCGGCTCCAACAACACCTACACCGACCTGGCGGCCGAGGCCTCCCGGGCGGCGGCGCACTTCCACGTCACCGACCTGTCCAACGCGGACTTCGTCATCGCGCAGCCGGCGAACTACTCAGACCCCAATGCGGTCTCGACCGGGTACTGCGCGTTTCACGACTACGTGTATCCGGGCTTCGAGGGTGGGATCTACAACGGCCTGACCAAGGGCATCTCCTACACGAACATGCCCTACGCGCTTTCGATCAACTCCAACGGCGCCAACGTGTGTGGCGAGAACGCCGTCAACAGCGGCACAGCGGGCAAGCTCGACGGATTCTCGATCGTTCTCGGCCACGAGATCGAGGAGACCGTCACCGACCCGGGCGCCGAGGACATCCTCGGCAGCGGCACGAGCACCACCAACCTCGGCGGTTGGTACGACGCACTGGAGGCCAACGAGAACGGCGACAAGTGCGCCTGGGTGGGGGAGAGCCTGGGTGCGCCCGGCGAGCCGGCGGTGACGCCGATCCCGGGGGCCATCAACGACATCAAGGGCAACCAGGGCCAGACGTTCGCCGTCCAGTCGCTGTGGTCAAACGACGCCGCCGAGGGCGCCGGGTACTGCGCCGGCGCCGGCGACGACCTGCCGC
>JBAQGP010000184.1:0-4955 GCA_049287845.1 Solirubrobacteraceae bacterium
ACGACGTCGAGATGGCCGTGGAACACGATGCAGGGAGCCGACGGCAGGCTCGCGCCGACCTCGGCCACCAGCACCGGAAACCCGTTGTGATCGTGGTCGCGCACCTCGATGTCCCGGGATTCGAGCCAACCCTTGACGAATCCTGCGGCGGCAACGATCACGTCGGGCCGGGAAGTCTCATAGCCGATCAGCCGCTCGGCGAGAATGCGCTCGTCAATCATCAGCCGGAAAGCTTAGGCAGCGCAGATGACGCTGCGATAAGCCAAAGAGCTTACGAACCCTCGGCAATCCGCAAGAACGCCTCCCAGCGACGCTTGTTGCGCTGAGCAACACGTTGGCGCTCGGAGTCGTCCTGCGCGTCGTCTAACGCCTTCTCGGCTTCCTCCAGCCGCGTGCGCAGCTCGCCGGCGTCCAGGCTGTCGGGCTCGTGGGCCTCCTCCACCAGCAGCAGCGCCCGGTTGTCGGCGACCTGCAGGTAGCCCTCGGATTGCGCGAACGAGATCACATCGGAGTCGGTCTTGTACAGCCGCAGTTCGGTGGGATCAAGCATCGCCAGCAGCGGCTGATGGTGAGCGAGCACGCCGATCGAGCCGATCGTGGTGCGGGTCGAGACCATCTGCACCTCGTCGGAGAACACCTCGCCGTCGGGGGTGAGGACCTCGACCTGGAACTTCTCGTGCTCGGCCACCGGTTACCCCGCCTCGGTCCCGCCGTTGTCCTCGGAGCCTGACTCCTGATCGGCGCCGGAGCGCTCCTCAGACTCCTCGGGGTTGCTGTCGTCGGAGCCTGAGTCGTCGGAGTCCTCGCCCCGCTTCCCCCCCGCCTCGGCCACGACCTCGTCAATCGAGCCCTTCATGAAGAAGGCCCGCTCGGGCAGGTCGTCGTGCTTGCCCTCCAGGATCTCCTTGAAGCCACGGATCGACTCCGCGATCGGCACGTATTTGCCCGGGGTCCCCGTGAACTGCTCCGCGACGAAGAACGGCTGAGAGAGGAAGCGCTCCATGCGGCGCGCTCGCTGCACCGTCACCTTGTCCTCGTCGGAGAGCTCGTCGATCCCGAGGATCGCGATGATGTCCTGCAGCTCCTTGTAGCGCTGCAGCACCTCCTTGACGCGGTTGGCGACGTTGAAGTGCTCCTCGCCGAGGATCTCGGGCTTGAGGATCGTGGAGGTCGAGTCCAGCGGATCGACGGCCGGATAGATGCCCTTCTCCGAGATCGACCGGCTCAGTGAGGTGGTCGAGTTCAGGTGGGCGAACGCCGACGCCGGTGCCGGGTCGGTCAGGTCGTCGGCCGGGACGTAGATCGCCTGGATCGAGGTGACCGAGCCCTTGCGCGTTGAGGTGATCCGCTCCTGCAGCTGGCCCATCTCTGATTCCAACGTCGGCTGGTAGCCGACCTGCGAGGGCATCCGCCCCAGCAGCGCCGAGACCTCGGAGCCCGCCTGCACGAAGCGGAAGATGTTGTCGATGAACAGCAGCACGTCCTGACCCTCCTGGTCGCGGAAGTACTCGGCCATCGTCAGCCCTGACAGGGCCACGCGCATGCGGGCGCCGGGCGGCTCGTTCATCTGCCCGAAGACGAGCATCGTCTTGTCCAGCACTCCGGATTCCTTCATCTCCAGCCACAGGTCGTTGCCCTCGCGCGAGCGCTCGCCCACGCCGCAGAACGCCGACAGCCCGCCGTGCTCCTGGGCCAGGTTGTGGATGAGCTCCTGGATGATCACGGTCTTGCCCACGCCGGCACCGCCGAACAGGCCGACCTTGCCGCCCTTGGCGTAGGGGGCGAGCAGGTCGACGACCTTGATCCCGGTCTCGAACATCTCGGTGGTCGGGGTGAGGTCCTCCACCTTCGGCGCGTCGCGGTGGATCGGCCAGCGCTCGACGTCGTCGCTGATGTCGTCACCGAGGTCGATCGGCTCGCCGAGCAGGTTGAAGATCCGCCCCAGCGTCTCGCGGCCCACGGGGACCGTGATCGGCGCGCCGGTGTCGATCACCTCGGTGCCGCGGGCCATACCGTCGGTGGTGTCCATGGCGACGGCGCGGACGCGGTCGTCGCCCAGGTGCTGCTGGACCTCGCACGTGACGTACCGGTCCTTCTGGGCGGCGATGTCCTCGTCCTCCTCGCCGCGGGCGGCCTCGGGCCGGGCTACGAGGATCGCGTGGTTGATCTCGGGCAGCTTGTCGGGGAACACGGCCTCGATGACGACGCCCTGGATCTCCTCGATCCGTCCGACATTCTGCTGCTTGTTGTCGCTGGTGGTTTCGGTTTCCTGGGTGGCAGACATACGTTTGTTCTCCTTATCCAAGGCCTTCTGCGCCGGCCACGACTTCCATGATCTCCTGCGTGATCTCAGCCTGGCGGGCCCGGTTCATCTCCAAGGTGTAGTCGTCGATCAGCGTCGACGCGTTCTCCGACGCGTTGCGCATCGCGGTCATGCGTGCGCCGTGCTCAGACGCGGTGGACTCCAGCAGGGCCCGGTAGATCGAGATCTCGACGTAGTCGGGGACGAGTCGCTTGAGGATCTCCTCGGGCTCGGGCTCGTATTCGACCAGCGCCCGCGCCTCGCCCTCATCGCCCTTCTCGGAGTCCTCGTCGGAGTCCTCGTCCAGGATGGTGGCCTTCTGGAGCGGCAGCAGTGTCTCGCGCCGGATCACCTGCGACAGCGGCGAGATGTAGCCGTTGTAGAAGATCTCCACCTGGTCGACCTCGTTGTCGACGTAGGCGGCCATCGCCCGCTCGGCGATCCGCCGCGCATCGGCGTAGGCGGGGCGATCGGTGTAGCCGGTGAAGCTCTGGGCGACCTCGAGGCCACGGAACGTGAGCGACGAGGCGGGGCGGCGCCCTGAGGCGTAGTACAGGACCTTACGGCCCTGGCTCGTATGCTCGCGCCCGGCGGCGACGCCGGCGCGTACCGCATTGGAGTTGAAGGCGCCCGCGAGTCCGCGGTCCCCGGCCACGACCAGCAGGCCGACGGTGTTGACGGACTCGTGCTCGGAGAGAATCGGCAGCCGCGGCACATCTCCGGAGGCCTTCGCCGCCTCGCGCGTCATCCGCCGGATCGCATCCGCATAGGGCCGCAGCGCCTCGATGCGCTGCTCGGCGCGGCGCAGCCGGGCGGCGGCGACCATCTCCATCGCCCGGGTGATCTTCTGGATGTTCTTGACCGCGGCGATGCGGTTGCGGACGTCTCGCTGGGAGGTTGCCATGGCTCAGTCGGTGTCGGGTGCGCTCGCGGGCCGCGGCGGGCGGACTATTCCCCGCCCTCGCCCTCAGCGCGGCTATCGGAGCCGCCGCCGCCCTCGGAGCCGCCCTCGCCCTCGGAGCCGCGCTCGTCCTCGCTGTCTGACCGCGACCGGCGCCGCGCCTCGGGCGCGTCGCCCTCCTCGATCGGATGGCCCTCCTCGTCGAGGTCGTAGCCGAAGTCCTCGGCGTAGGTGTTGACCGCTGTGTCGAGAGCCTGCCTGGTCTCATCGGACCAGTCGCCACCGGCGATCTTCTTGAGCAGCTCGGCCTCGTTGCCGCGCAGCGATTCGCTGAGCTCTGAGAGGAACTTCTCCACCTTGTCGGCATTGATGCGGTCCAGGTAGCCGTTGGTGGCGGCGTAGATCTGGGCCACCTGCACCTCCGCCGGTATCGGGTTGCGCTCGGACTGGTTGAGCGTCTTGACCAGCCGCTCGCCGCGGGCCAGCGTCCGCTGGGTGTCCGGGTCGAGCTCTGAGCCGAACTGCGAGAAGGCCTCGAGGTCGCGGTACTGCGACAGCTCGAGCTTCAGCGTGCCGGCGACCTTGCGCATCGGGCCGATCTGAGCGGCGCCCCCCACCCGGGACACCGAGATGCCGACGTTGATGGCCGGACGCACGCCGGAGTAGAACAGCTTGGGCTCCAGGAAGATCTGCCCATCGGTGATGGAGATGACGTTGGTGGGGATGTAGGCCGAGACGTCGCCGGCCTGGGTCTCGATGATCGGCAGCGAGGTGAGCGAGCCGCCGCCGAGGTCATCGTTGAGCTTGACGGCGCGCTCCAGCAGGCGGGAGTGCAGGTAGAACACGTCGCCGGGGTAGGCCTCGCGTCCGGGCGGCCGGCGCAGCAGCAGCGACATCTGGCGGTAGGCATAGGCGTGCTTGGTGAGGTCGTCGTAGACCGTCAACGCCGCCTTGCCGTTGTAGAGGAAGTGCTCGGCCATGGCGCAGCCCGCGTAGGGGGCCAGGAACTTGATCGGCGCCGCCTCATCAGCCGCGGCCATCACGATGATCGTGTTCTGCAGGGCGCCGGCCTCCTCCAGCACGCTGGCGAGCTGGACGACGGTGGCCTTGCGCTGGCCGATCGCGACGTAGACGCAGATGAGATCGCGGTCCTTGTTGTTGATGATCGTGTCGATGGCGATCGAGGTCTTGCCGGTCTGGCGGTCGCCGATGATCAGCTCACGCTGACCGCGGCCGATCGGGATCATCGAGTCGATCGCCTTCAGGCCCGTGAGCATCGGCTCCTTGACCGGCTGGCGCTGCACGACGCCGGGAGCCTTGTGCTCGGCCGCTCGCGTCTCGGTGGTCTCGATCTCGCACTTGCCGTCCAGCGGATTGCCCAGCGGGTCGACGATCCGCCCCAGCAATGCCTCGCCGACGGGGATGTCGAGGAGGCGCCCGGTGCGCTTGACCGTGTCGCCCTCCGAGATCCTCTCCCACTCGCCGAAGAGCACGGCGCCGACGTTGTCGGACTCCAGGTTGAGCGCCAGCGCGGTGACGTCGTGAGGCAGCTCGAGCATCTCGAAGCTCATGCAGTTCTCGAGGCCGTGGACGCGACAGATGCCGTCGGCGACCGACAGCACGGTGCCCACCTCGGTCAACTCGGCCTCGGAGGTGTCAAGGCCCTCGATCCGGCTCTTGAGGATCGAGGTGATCTCGTCTGGCTGTATATGCATCGTCACTGGTGAGTGCCCCTTGGCGGCGGCGTAGACC
>JBAQGP010000185.1:0-5356 GCA_049287845.1 Solirubrobacteraceae bacterium
GCCCACGACGACGGCGGCGACCGCCGCGATCAGCGCCGGCACGCCGGCGCCGGCACGGGCGGGTTGCTCGGTGTGGGGCTGACGGGGCTCCCCGGAGCCCGGAGAGCCCGGATCAGATGGAGTGCTCATCTCGTCTCCTTCTGATATCACCAACATATTGTTGCAGAATCATCGATCGGAGAAGATCTTCGAGATCCTCCTCACGCTGCGCGATCTCCACCGGCCGGCGCCGCCATCCCCCGCTGACTGCCCCAAGATGCCCGAGGAGCTTCAGCGCAGCGCGCGAGAACGAGCGGCATGTCCTCGTCCCCGATAGGGCGGGCTGAAGACCGGCCCGACGCTCAGGGACGAGGCATAGTTGCCGTAGTTGGTCAGTGACACCTGCCCCAGGCCCCCCGTGCTGGAGTCGAGGTTCCACACGGCGACGGCGATCGTGTTGCGGCCGTCGGTCCTCAGGATCCCGTTGGGAATCGGGAAGCTGTGCTCAGGTCCGAGGTAGTTGACGTAGTCGCCCAGCTGCCAGCCGTTGACGTACAGCAGGGCCCGGTAGCGCCGGCTGGGGTTGTCGGAGAACGTCACCCCTATGGAGGTGTCCTGCCCTGCGGGCAGGTGCAGCGAGACGGTCGTGCGGTACCACGAGACGCCCGCTCGCGTGTCAGAGACGGGCAGTTTCACGCGGGTCCAGCGCGCGTCAGGATACCCCGGTAGGTCCCATCCCGCGCGCTCGCCGAACAGGCCGCCGTAGGCCAGCGGACCACGCACTGGGTCCTGGATATTCTCGCCTCCGAGGTTGCCCTGGATGCGCCAGGTCACCGCCGTACTCGGAGAGCCGACGAGCGCCGCCGCGGTCAGGCCGCGGGCGGTCTTGTTGGCGTTGGTGGAGTTGTAGTCCTCCTCGTGGCCCATGTTGACCGTAAGTACGGAGATGACGTTGTCGCCGCCCTGGTGCAGCGATCCGGCCGGGAAGACGAAGTCGGCGCTGCCCGTCGTCGAGCTTCCCAGGAAGTGCCCGTTGATCCAGGCGGAGAAGGCCTGGGCGCCGCCACCGGAGTCCGAGACGAGATGCACCCCGGTCTCGTTGCCGGTGGCTTGGAAGTGCCCCCGGTACCAGACATTCCCGGTGTGGAAGCCGTAGTCGTCGGCGTACAGGACCGGCAGTGACTGCACCGGCGTGACGCTGTTGGTGGTGGTCTTGTCGGCGACCTGCCAGCCCGAATCGTCAAAGCCCGGCGCCGCCTCGGGCGACTCCTCCTGGTGACGCCAGTGGGTGAGAGCGGGGAGCCGGACGGCTGCCGCGACCGGGATCGACCCGACCAGGCTGCCGCTCGCGCCGGCGGTGGTCCGGACGGGCCGGCCGTTCCACGTCACGCGACGGGCTGAGCTGAACACCTCGATCGCGGGGTCGGTGCCGTTGTCTCCGGTGAGCGCCAGTTGTCGTCCGTCGTCTCCGCTCACCGCGGTGCGGAGCAGATGCGTGCCCCGGACCAGCACGGGTCCCGCGGCGGTGTCCTGACGCCAGAACGTCTCCGCAGTCGGCTTGTCGGCGATCAGGAGGAGAAGCGGCCGTCCTCGAGCAGGGGTGATGGTGACGCGCAGCAGGCCGGTGTGCTGATAGTCGAGGCGCAGGTCCCCCCGCTGGGGATCCCACGTGGTGGTGACCGCGCCGCCGCGGGCCTGGACGTCCGGCCTGGAGGAGGAGTGCAGCACGGTCTCGCCGTCGCTGCCGGGGTCACCGTAGAGCACCGCGATGTCGCGCCCGGCGATCGTCGCGTCGGTCATGATCTCGGAGGTCGAGTACTGCAGCTGCGAGTCTCCCAGCTTGTAGTTGGCCACGATGATGTGCGAGTCGCGCCCGTCGAGGGTGATCGCGGTTCCCGGCTGCTGGGGCACCACCGGGTAGGTGGGGGTGGACTGGCTTCCGGTCGGGACGTCGATCGCGTCGATGGAGACGTAGTTGTCGGTGGAGGCGCTGCTGTGGGTGCCGTCCACGACGATCTTGAGGGTGTGCGGCCCGGTGCTCAGACCTGTCTTGGAGAACAGCACCGCCTGATCGGAGTTGCCCGAGCAGTCGACCGTCGCCTGCTTGACCCCGTCGATGTAGACATCCGCCAGACCGTGGTTGTTGGTCTGCGATCCGATCCAGCGCACCGCCGTGCCGGTGAAGGTCATGCTCATCGAATCGCCCGCAGTGTTCGAGAACGACTCGGTGTTCTTATAGTCACCGCCGGTGTAGCTCTGGTTGGCGACGTGCGACCAGCTGCCGGTGTAGTTCAGAGCCGGGTCCGTGTCGTCGTAGGTGTAGGTGATCTCCGGAATCGGCTTCGCGTTGAAGTCGATTGCGATGTGGGTGCGGTCGACCGAGGTCGACGTCGAATCGGCGTGACGCACGACGTGGAACTGGGTCCCCGTGTCGGGGTTGATGCGGGCCGTGTCGACAATCGCCGGGTTGTCAGGGGCCTGGGCGTTGATCAGGTCGGTCTTGGTCAGCGGCGTCACCGCCTGGGTGAAGTAGCCGATGAGCTTGTCCTCGTAGTACTTGGGGTCGAGCTGCCGGTTCTCCCGGATCGCGGCCCCGTAGTCATAGGACGTGTAGTTCTCCGGGATGCCGAGCCAGCCCCAGTTCGTTCCGCCATAGGTCATGTAGAAGCTCTGCGCGGTGGCGCCGACGGCGATGTTCTGCTTGTAGAAGACGTTTGCGAACTGGTCGTTGATCAGCTGGGCGCATTTGTCATAGCCCGGGCCACCCCATGGGTCGAACGCGCCCCCCTGGAACTCGGGTGAGTACAGCGGCTTGTCGGCCGGATGGTCATAGGAGATGTTCGGAACGCCGTTCCACTGCGATGGGTTGGAGCAGTTGAACCCCTGCGGATAGGAGTCCGGGCCGTCGACGTTCAGCTCCCCGGTGCCCGAGTTGAAGGTGCCATTGTTGTTACCCGTCAGGGGGACCGTGATGCCGTCCGCCCGTGCCTTGTTCTCCAGGTCCTGCATGTAGGTGCGCCCGGCGGCGGAGCCGTTGTAGTACTCGTTCTCCACCTGGTAGGCGATGACCGAGCCCGTCCCATTGGTCAGCTGATGTCGGGCGATATGCCGGTCGATCTGGGTCATCCACTCATACGCGGCCTGCAGGAAGCGAGGATCGGCGCTGCGGTTGTTCTCGGCCTTCGTGGTCAGCCAGCCGGGCAGGCCGCCCGAGTCGACCTCGGCGTTGATGTACGGGGCGGGGCGCACGATCACGTACAGGCCGGCCTGTTGCGCCATGTTCAGCAGCTTGTCCACGTCGCGGACGCCCGTGAAGTCATAGACCCCGGGACGCGGGGAGTGATAGTCCCAGTCGAAGTACAGCGAGACGGCGTTGAACCCGGCGGCCTTCATCTTCTGGAAGATGTCGCGCCAGAGGTCGGGGCTGGGCAGGCGGAAATAATGGAACTCCCCCGACCACAGGTATGTGCGCCGCCCGTCGATCAGGAACGAGTAGTGGTCATACGACACCGTGTGGGCGGTCGCCGCACGGGACGTCGCGCGCTGCGTTCTCGCCGACACGGTCGCCGGCCACGCCGTCCAAGCTGCGACAAGGACAGCGGCCAGCGCCGCCATTCGCCCGATGTGCGTGCGGCGGCGGAGCGGCTGCGTGCTCATGATGGAGCGCATGCCTCTACCTCATCTCTTCTGTGACTGACCCGAGTGGCCACGCGCGTGCACGCCCAGCCTCTTGTGTGATCGGTCCCTGCCGGCGCCTGGATAAGCCGCACAGCCCGCCCAATTGTGAGCGCTCACACCACGGCTGTCAAGATGGCTGGCGGTCGACCTTTCACAGCAGGCGTCGGCGTCTGCGTTCAGGCCGCCTTCTTCGAGCCGCGCTTGCTCTGCGTGGCGAGCTCGGCCGCCCGGGCCGCGATCCGGTCCTCGTCGGTGATCAGGTGCCACCGGGTGCCGCGGCGCTCCCCGCTGCGGCGTATCTGCTCGGTCTTCTCCAGCTCGCGCAACAGAGCCAGGATCTGGCCGGGTCTGCCGTTGGTCGCCGTGGCCAGCTCAGACGTCGACATTCCCGCCGACCCGCCCAACAGCGCGGTCAGCTTGCCCGCCGGCACGACCCCGTCGCCCCGGCGGACGGTCTTGCGCGGCCTCGTCTTGCGCGGCGTCCGGCGGGATCTTGGCGTGACAGCCGGTGCGTCGCCGTTGATGAGCGCCTGTCGGGCGCTCTCCAGCTGGGCGATCTCGGCCTTGGCCTCAATCAGGCGCCGGTCGATGCTCGTGACAATCTCTGTGTTGATCATGGCGCGGGATGGTAGACGGGGCGCGGATTCCCCTAGCGCCGCGCGCCCGCCAGCAGGCCGCCGCTCATCTACTCCCGCAACCGGATCCCCGAGACGGTGCTCGGCGCCACCGACCACGACCTGCTCGGCAACTCGCTCTACGTCGTGCTCGAATGGGCCGGCCACAAGGTGACCCGGGCCACCGCCCACCTCAAGCCGATCATCGCCGACGCCTTCGAGCTGATCGTCAACCGCCGCGCCCCCTAGTTCGGCCACTCCTTACGTGGGTGTGGATGAGCCTGCCGTCGCTCATAGCACTGCACCGGTTCGAGCGCTCGGCGCGTTTAAATTCAAGGCCGGGAGCTCCCCTGCCGATAATGATTGGACTAGGGCAGTTCTCTCAGCACAGGCACCCCCGCCGCGAGGCGGGTCCGCAAAGCCACGGAACTCCGCCGGAGTGCGCCGGGTTCCCGAGGGAAGGATTCCTACCCGCGCTGTTGTGCATCTCCGCGCGGGGAGTCCCAGAGGACGTTCGAGCGGCTGCTCGCAAAATGAGGGAGTGACGTATGTCCAACCCGCTCTTTCTCGGGCACGCACGACGTGTCGGGATCCTGCTCGCTTCCGGTCTCGCCTGTGCGGCGGTCCCGGCTGTAGCCAGTGCATCGGCTGTCAACCTCGCCACCGCGAGCCCATTCGTGGTGCTTGGCGGGTCGACCGTCACCAACACCGGACCCTCGGTGCTCAACGGCAATCTCGGTGTCTCACCGGGCAGCGCGCTCGTCGGTTTCGGCCTCCCGGCCGTCGTGAACGGGGCCACGCACGACAACGACGCCGTTGCCGGCCAGGCACAGAACGACCTTACGACCGCCTACAACGTCGCGGCCAGTCAGCCGGTCACCGCCGACCTGACCGGTCAGGATCTCGGCGGGAAGACGCTGGGCGCCGGCGCATACCACTACGCCTCGTCGGCGCAGTTGACCGGGACAGTCACCCTCGACGCGGCCGGCGACCCCAATGCGCAGTTTGTGTTCGAGATCGGCACCACACTGACCACCGCGTCCGCCAGCTCGGTGGTGCTCATCAATGGCGCCTCTCCGTGCAAC
>JBAQGP010000186.1:0-11932 GCA_049287845.1 Solirubrobacteraceae bacterium
GGGATCTTCCTTGCACGCGCTGGGAGACTTGAGCGATGGCACGGTCCGTCGGAGCGCTGATTGACGAGATCGATCTCCTCGCGTCCAGGGGACTTGCGCGCAAGGAGTTCTTCGCCGAGCTCGCTCCCAGGGTGCGCACAGTCCTCGACAACGACGCGAGCTGCTGGCACACGCTCGATCCGCACACCCGTCTGCTAACCAGCGATGACCCCGCGGAGCTGATCGGCCGCGGGATCTTCACCCCGGAGCAGACCCCCGGCGCCGGCGAGCTGATCATCCGCAGCGAATACATGATCGACGACGTCAACACGTTCGCCGGGCTCGCCGCCAAGCGGGTGCCGGTCGGGATTCTCGACCACGCCACCCGTGGCAGTCCCAAGAGCAGCCCGCGCTACCGCGATCTCCTCGTGCCGCTCGACATCCCGCACGAGCTGCGTGCCGCGTTCGTCATCCGCGGTCGGGTCTGGGGTGCGGTCCACGTCGCCCGCCGCGGGTCGAGCGGCCCGTTCCAGCAGCAGGACGCCGACGCTCTCGCCGCGCTCACCGCGGCGGTCGCGCGCGGGATCCGCACATCGCTGCGCTTCGACGCGGCTCGGCGCATCAATGGGCTTGAGGCACCCGGCCTCGTCGTCCTCGGCCCCGGCAACGAGGTGGAGATGATCACTCCGCCGGCCCGGGAGCTGCTCGCTTCGATCACCGCCCGCGACCTCCGCTACACCGACGAGGACATGCCCGCCGCGGTGCTCTCGCTCGCGGGGTTCGTCCGAAGCGCGCCCCACGCGGCACAGGGAGGCGCGAACGTCGTCACCGTGCCGGCCGAGGACACTTGGGTGACCCTCCACGCGTCCCGTCCGGGTTCCGCTTCCGACGGCCGCGTGGCGATCGTGATCGAGCGCGCCAGCGCCGCCCGCTCGGCAACCGTCCGCTTGGAGGCGTTCGGCGCCACCGCCCGCGAGCGTGAGGTCGCCACGCTCCTCGCACGCGGGCTGTCGCGCGTCGAGATCGCCGAGTCGCTGGTCCTCTCGCCCCACACGGTCGAGGACCACACCAAGAGCCTCTACGACAAGGTCGGCGTCGCTTCGCGCCAGGAACTCGTCGCCCGGGTGTTCCTCGACGAGTACCTCCCCGAGGTAGCCCAGAGCACGCCGCTCACCTCTCGCGGACGCTTCGACCGCGTCTAGCGTCCGAGTCCGCATACAGCGGATGCGCCCGGAACGGCTGATTTCGCAACGCCTTCCGCATCGCGCGACCTGGCCGTCCAGCACGCTGAGCAAGAGCCCCATCGGTTCCGCGGGATCGCAAGCGGCGAGCGAAGCCTCGCTCCAGACGTTGTCGTTCGCGGGAAGGTCCCGCTTCCGTTCCGCGACATGCCTCCTGCCGGTCAGCGACGGCGAACCTCCTTTGCGCGGAACGCACGGCGCGTTCGTCCGCTCGGATCGCCGCTTCGACGCTGGCGGTGACGTATGCCCTGCCGGGTGGCCGCAACGTCCAGGTCGCGCGCAGGACGCCGCCGTCCATACGTTTGGCAGGTACGCGGCACCGACTTCGCCCGGCCGTCTCGGGATGTGGCGGTGAGTTGCTCGGTCAACTCCCGCGGCGATCGAGTTGTGTCACGAACCCGGCCTCCGCCCGGAGGCAACACACATCGCTTCGGTGGCCGGCGATAAGTTCTCGGAGTGGGGCGAGTCCTATGCGCATGACCCTGACCGCGCGACAAGCAGATCGACCGATGCGCGAACTCGTGGCCTCCGTGTTCCTGTCCCTCGACGGTGGCGCCGCGCCAGACGAGTTCGTGAGGAGCGTCTCACGATGACCATCGTCATCACGGCGTGGGACCGGTCGCCCGATGGTGGCATGGGCCTCGCGCGCGACATGCGCGTTCGCTGGGCGCTTGAGGAGGTGGGCCAGCCCTACGAGGTTCGCCTCGTCTCGCTCCGGGCGAAGACGGAGCCCGCGCATCTGCGCCTTCATCCTTTCGGCCTGATCCCGACCTATGAGGAAGGCGACCTCGCCCTGTTCGAGACCGGCGCGATCGTCTTCCACATCGCCGAGCACCATGCGGGCCTGTTCCCCGACGATGCCGATGCGCGAGCGCGGGCCATCACCTGGATGTTTGCCGCGCTCAACACCGTGGAGCCGCCGATCCTCGAACTGGTGACCGCCAAGATCTTGGAGGGCGACAGGCTCTGGGCCGACGAGCGGCTGCCTCTGGTCAAAGACCGCATTCGCGATCGCTCGGTCCAGCTTTCTGCCCGCTTGGGCGATGCCGACTGGCTCGATGGGGCGTTCAGCGCGGGCGACCTGATGATGGCGTCGGTGTTGCTCAGGCTGAGACCTTCGGGCCTTCTGGACGAGTTTCCGAAACTGGCGGCCTATGTTGCCCGCGGCGAGGCGCGGCCCGCATACAAACGGGCTTTCGCCGCCCAATGGGCGATTAACGCGGGCAATCCTCAAGCGGGCTGACGAAGCTCAGTATTGGGTCACCGTCGTTCCGCGACTTGGCGGTGGCGGAGGTCTCAGTGCGCGACCGGACTCTGCTTGCGCGACAAGCGATCACGATCGCATCCTCGTTGGTTCCACCTAGCGCGGTCCCATCCGGACAAATGGAGCTACGTCGGAACGCTTGGAAGGTCGCCGCACCGATCGTCCGGTGGCCGCTCTGCGGATGCCCGACAGCGATCGTCCGCCAGTGACTAGGTCGGTGGCTGGAGTGCCTCGTGGTCTGCCTGGGTGATGACGCCGTCGGCGAGCCACTGATCGAGATGGGGCTTGAGGTCGGTGAAGTAGCCCGTGCTGAGCATGAGTCCCGGGCGTATCACCGTTCCTCGGCCGGAGCCCGGCGGAGCGCAGGGCGGCTGGGGCACCGGGGGAGTGCCGGCAGGCAACGCGTCAACGAGTTGCCGGCTGGCGTAGGAGGTCCATCCAATCACGGCGTCGACAGGCGCCCCGTACTCGACGTCGGGCGCGACGAGCACTTGTCTATAGCCCAGCACCTCGCGCGTGTCCCGGCTGAAAATGAGCTCTTCGCGGTAGTTCCGTACGACGCGGGCGACGCCGAAGCCGGGGCGACCGAGCTGATCCGCTGCGTCGCCAAGGATCCAGGCATCCGGGAGATCGACAGCCAGATCAACGAATATCTGCTTGAGCGCACTGGGTACGAGCGCTTCCCCGCAGAGTTGATGAATGCCGTTGAGCGTTAGCTGACGGCGGGCTCGCAGATACTCCTCCAGCTCAGCGCGGCCGGTCGGTAGCCGCGAGAGTTCCTTTCGCGGGCCGTGAAAGCAGCCCGCGGCAAAGAGATCTAGCGACGGTTCAGTGCCTTCACGAGCTGAGCGATTCGGCATGCTCTGCCAGCGAAGTCGCTGCTCATCGGTGAAGAACAGCGAACGAATGCGCTGCGACCTGATCAGGCCCGACCCGTCGTCACCAAACCACACCTCGCGACGCGACTCGGCCAGGCGATCAAAGACGTTGTTCCCGATCTCGGCATAGCAAGCAAGGGAATCGATGTACTCATAGTCAAGCGCCACCGCGTCATCTTCCCGCCGTGCCTGGCCCGGCACAAGGACGACCTGCCCGTCCCACTCACGGCGCTTGACCTCTGGCTTCTGCGCAGCTTCGTGCGCTACGCATGCGCAAGGCCGCTGGACTTGGCCACGGCACGACGACAGGATCGTGGGATCTAAGGGCGCTTCCGGGACCCGCGTGCGGCGCGAAACGGAGGGAGGTCTGGGGGGCGTCGCGGGCATCGCCCAGGGCGGCGGGCCTTGGCGGGTCCATAACGGCACGGCATCGACGATGTCGTTCCCTGCCTTCTGCCGCGCCGTCCGATGGTCGTATTGTTTTTCGGTAAGACTGATCCGGTGGTCGGCTTGACGAGGGAAGGTGTGATCGTGGCGGGACATGCGGGAGCGGTTGGTGGCGTTATCCAGAGGCTGCTGGCCGGTGTGTGGTTCGTCGTGCTCGCGGGTGGAGCGCTCTTCGTTGTCGTAGTCATGGTGGTGCTAGCCCTTGGTGGGCACCCGCGTGTGGAGTTTCCCGTCGCGCTGACCGTTCGCCGAGGCTCGCTGGTGCGCGGGCCCATCGGCTCCGCCTCGATCATGGGTGCCGGTGGGCAGCTAAGCGTCAAGGCGCCCTCCGAGGTGGTGGCCGTGGGGCTGGGGTTCGTCGCGGTGGGGCTAGGCCTGGTGCTCTTGGTCTTGCGCCAGCTTCGGGCGCTGGTCGCGGAGGCGGTCGCCGGATCGCCGTTCGGCGCCAGAAGTGCTGGCCGGGTCCGGCTGATTGGCGCCGCGATCATCGTCGCCGAGTTGACTCGCGCCCTCGTCGTACTCGTTGGCTCCCTGTGGGCCAAGGCCCATATCCATATCCCAGGGGCGGGCTTCAGGGCCGTGTTTCCTGTCCAGATCACCGGCTTGGGCGCGGGGGTCCTCGTGGTCATGCTGGCCGAGGTCTTCCGGATCGGAGCCGTTCTGCAGCGCGACCACGACCTCACGGTCTGAAGGGAGGCCGATGCCGATCACCGTCCATCTCGACGAGCTGCTGCGGGAGCGAGGAATGACCCTGACCGAGCTCGCCGACAGGGTCGGGATCACGCTGGCCAACCTTTCCATCCTCAAGACTAATAAGGCTCGCGCCGTGAGGTTCTCGACGCTTGAGGCGATCTGCAGAGAGCTCGCCTGCCAGCCCGGGGACCTGCTCAGCTCCGACTCGGAGCGACCGGCCACGAGGAGAGCGCAGCCCGGTACGGACAGCCGGCGACGCGCCGCCTGACCAGCGGTTGGCCGGAGGGGCGCTTCGCTCCCTGTGTATATTGTTTATCGATAAGCTACTGCGCGGGTCACGGCGGTTTCTCCTGCGTCCGAGCCCATCTAAGAGGACAGGCCGGATGCCCATGCCCAACCCCCACGGCCGCCCCGCTCGAACCCGAGCGTCACGGTCAGCTACCGGGGGGGCCACCGAAGACGAGCTGCGGGACGGCTTCAGGGCAAGGCGGATCTTTGGCTTTGGCCGACCAGAGCCGGCTGTTCCCTCACCACGGCGAGCTCGAGCTCGGCGATGACGTGATGGAGCTCGGTGGCTGGAGGCAGCTCACACGCAGGCAGGTCACCGGAGGTTGTGGGCGAGGCGCGCGAGTACCTGCTGCTCGGATACGCCTGGTGGTCGGGGATCAACCAGAACCGGGGGTGGTATCCACGGATCGTCGCGTGGGCGGACGATCCCCGGGCAGACGAGAGCGACCGACGCCGGCCATGACAGCTGCGGCCGGCGAGGCAGGCACGAGACGTCCATCCACCCGAATCGGAGCGGGCCGATGATCATCGGGGCCGTCCTCGAGCTGATCGTGTTCAGCCTGCCATCGCTGGCCTACATGAGAACGCTCCAGCGTCGCGGCCGCACGTCGGCCGACGCGCGGGCGGCCGTGGGCTGGCAGCTCGGCAACGCCGAGACCTACCGCCTCGCGGTCGCGGTCGCCCTGGTTCTGCTGGCGATCACCTACCTGGCGATCAGAGCGATCCCGACAGCAGCAATCAGCATCCATTCCAACCTCCACGCCACCTACGGGCGCGCCACGACAGGCGGCGGGTACGCGGCGATCGTGCTTCTTGCCATCACCGAGGAGATCCTCTTTCGCGGCCTGATCGCCGGCGTGCTGATACGTCGCTACGGCTTCGCGGCCGGGAACCTGCTTCAAGCCCTGATCTTCTTCGCTCCCCACCTCCTGCTCCTCGTCGTGAGCACCGCCATCTGGCCGCTGCTACCCGTCCAGCTGGTGGCAGGCTGGCTGCTGGGCCTGCTGCGCGAAAAGTCCGGGAGCATCGGCCCGTCCTCCCTCGCCCACGTCGCCGCCAACCTCCTGGCCCCCCTCCTAGTCACGATCTGAAGCCGGCGATCGGCCCGCTCTGACGGGCATCTCGGCCCGCTGACCTCGGTCTGAGTTGCGCGGATGGCCAAGGCACCTGCATCGCTGGCGGTGCGGTACCCCGCTCAGGCGGCTATGGGGGTGCCCTGAGCAGCGAGGCGAGGATCATGTCGAAAGTCGCCGCACCGTCTGGTTCGCCGTTCGTGAAGATGCAGTAGTCGGCTTCGGGAACGTGTCAGCGATCGAGCGCTCTCGCATCGCCTACGCGAGCGATCGTCTCGTCAACCTGAACGTGCCCGGTTCTGCTGTTCGATCTGCGCAGCGTGTTGCTCGTTGAATTCCCGGCCAGCGCGGACGAACTCGTGCAGCAGTTCAAGCTGTTCCTGGGTGTAGCGCTGGAACAGCTGCTCAGAGAGCGCGATGTGGGGCTCATAGAAGGTGTATGTCCGCTCGCGGGCTTGCGGCGTGATTTCGACCAGCACGCGGCGGCGGTCGGTTGGATCATGCACGCGGCGGGCGTGGCCGGCTCGTTCGAGACGGTCGAGCGCCGTGGTGATCGCTCCGCTCGTCAGCCCGGTGGCTTCGGCGAGGCGACCAGCGGGCACGGGGCCCTCGCGTTCGATCGTGTCCAGGCAGCGCATGTCGGTGCGGTTGAGACCGAGCGCGTCGGCCACCGCTTGGTCAAACCGGTCCGTCGCGCTCTGCGAGCGGCGCACTTCGTTAATGAGTTCGTCGAACACCTTCCGTTTGTGGCTTGACATTCTGACCTCTTGATAACTAAGATACTTAGCAGTCGGAATCTAAGCGTATCAAGGAGATGTGATGCCTGCGGCAATCGAGGCGATCGACCTGAGGAAAACCTACCCGCCCGACGTGTGCGCGCTCGATGGCCTGAGCGTCTCAGTGGAGACCGGCACGATCTTTGGCCTGCTCGGACCCAACGGCGCTGGCAAGTCAACAACGGTGAGAGTGCTGACGACGCTGTCGCGGCCCGATAGCGGCAGCGCGCACGTGGCCGGCATCGACGTCCTCGCCGATCCAGTGCGTGTGCGCCGCACGATCGGTGTGGTCGGACAGAAGCATGGTGCTGCTCCAGAAGCCACCGGGCGTGAGAACCTCGTCTCGCAGGGCGAGTTCTACGGCGTCACCGGCCGCGAGCTCAAGCGGCGAGTCACGGACTCGCTGGACCGCTTCGGACTGGCGGACGCCGCCGACCGTCAGGTCAAGACCTATTCGGGCGGGATGCAGCGCCGCCTGGACATCGCGCTGGGACTCCTCCACCGGCCGCAGGTGCTGTTCCTCGACGAGCCGACAACCGGGCTCGATCCCGAGGCACGGGCGGAGATGTGGGGCGAGATCGAGCGGCTCGCCGGAGAGGATCTGATGACCATCTTGATCACCACCCATTACATGGAGGAGGCCGACCGGCTCGCCTCGCGATTGGCGATCGTCGATCGTGGTCGGATCGTGGTCGAGGGCACGCCGGCCTCGCTCAAGAGCGACCTCCGGGGCGACACGATTCAGATCGAGCTCGCAGATCCGGAGGACGTCAGTGCGCGCGTCGCGCTCGAGCGGGTGGGCGAGGTCGAGGAGGCCCGACTCGAGGGCCGGACGCTGTACGCCCGTGCCCCCGACGGTGGTGCCGCGATTCCCGCGGTACTCGCCGCGCTCGAGGCGCACGGCGTCAAGGCCACGTCGGTCACGCTCGCTCGGCCC
Source organism: Solirubrobacteraceae bacterium (assembly GCA_049287845.1). Taxonomy (GTDB): domain Bacteria; phylum Actinomycetota; class Thermoleophilia; order Solirubrobacterales; family Solirubrobacteraceae; genus Palsa-465. The sequence continues at coordinate 7,577 of JBAQGP010000186.1, forward strand.
TCGCTGGACGACGTCTACCTACGGCACGCCGGGCGTGCATTCCATACCGTCGACAGCGAGCGCGAGGAGGTGGCGGCATGACCGCGCTCAGGCAGACCTGGCAAGTGACCATACGCGGAATCCGCGTATTCATTCGAAACCCGGCGTACCTGGGCATGACGCTGACACAGCCGATCATCTGGCTGCTGCTGTTCGGGGCCCTGTTCAAGGCGATCACCAAGATCCCGGGCTTCCACGGCGGCTCCTACATCAACTTCCTCACGCCAGGGATAATCGTGATGCTCGCCGTGTCCTCCGCCGGCTGGACCGGCATGGGCTTCATCGAGGACATCGCCAGCGGGGTGATGGACCGCGAGCTCGTGTCACCAGTTTGGCGCGGAGCGCTCAACGCCGGCACCGTGATCTACGCAGCGCTCATGGTCGCGTTGCAAACCGTCCTGATCGTGTTGCTGTCGCTCGCTCTCGGCGCTAACTACGTCGGCGGCATCGGGGGCATACTGCTTCTCATCATCGTCGCTGCGCTGCTCGCCGCGGCGTTCGCGTCGCTCTCCAACGGCGTCGCGATGCTCGCGCGCCAGCGGGAAGCCCTGATCGGCGCCGTCACCTTCGTACTGCTGCCGCTCACCTTCCTCTCAACGGCGCTGATGCAACAGAGCCTCGTTCCGGGCTGGATCCGCACTGTCGCGAAGTTCAACCCCGTCAACTGGGCGGTGCAAGCCGGCCGCTCCGCGGCAATGCAGCACATCGACTGGGGTCTCGTCGGCACCCGCATCGGAATGCTGATCGTCCTGACGCTCGTGAGCGCGACCCTCGCCACCCTCGCTTTCGCCAGATACCAGCGCTCGCTGTAAACGACGACGAGACGCGGTGCTGTTTCCCTCAGGTCTTGAGATCTCTCCCCGACGAGAAGGGGAGCGTGAAGCGGCTAGTCACGGCTCCTGCCGGCCAGCAAGCCGGAGTCCGTGGCCGCCTCCGGGCCAGGCGATTCGCGCCGAGATCAGCGAACCAACAGCCCCGACGGCGACGCTGGCTGGCGGCTTAGGACAAGCAACGATTAGCCCTGAGCTTTCATCGACGCACCGCTCCGTTCGTGACGACACAATCGTCTCGCCAAGCGCTCGCCGCTGTGCGCCTCCTTGAGCAAAGCGGCCACCGCGTCGACGTGACCCCTTGAGGCGTCGAGCGGTAGCGGCTCCAGGTCGACGCCGCCGTCGATGAGGCCGGCGGCTCGCTCCATGACCCAGGCTGTCCCGATAGCGGCAGCGAAAGCGCCGGCATGAGATTGCGAAGTGTGGCTTGATCTGCCTGGATGCAGAACTGGCGCCGACCGCTGTTTCCTGCGTGTCTACGTGCTCGCCCACGGCTTGCACCGCTCCGTCGCGGACTTACCCTTGGTCGCCAATGGGATCGTCCGCTCTGTGGTCGCCGGATGACTAAGGCATTCGCCGGCGGCTGAGCTCGCCATCCGCGCTTGGCAGGACGCTGCTCCAGCCGGCAGAAATGTCGTCATTGAAACGAAAGCGCCGCCCTGCCTGCCCTGCTGGATCCGGCGGGATGGAGCAGCCCGATCGCCCGTCGGAAGGGGCCGTGAGACTTCCCCGTCGTCGTGGAAGCGGAAGTCTGGAGCCGCGGGGAGAGCTGCGACGATGCGCTCGCAGCGAGAGTCCAGCTCGGAACAGCGGACCGGCGCGCTACATCTGCTTTGTCAACCGCGAACGCCATATTCGTGTTCACGCGCGTCCAGATGCGCGTCCTCTGCTACATACCTCATAGGCACTGCCGGTGAGCGAGACACCACGGACCGAAGCGACGGAGTCTCCGGGCCCGGACGCGCAGACGACCGACACGACGGTGACAGCTGACGCGCAACTGCCGGCGCTTGACGACCGGGCAGTGGCGGCGCTGCGTGAAGTGGGACGCCAGTGGGCGAGCTGTATGGCCGATCGAGAGGCGTGGGATCAAGCGTTGCCGGTCGATCCAGATCTTCGCTACCTCGAAGGAGAGCCGGCCGGCGGCGGGTTTGTGCGGATTCGCAGCGCCACGGGCCAGGATGACGATCTCGAGGCGACTCCCAAGGGGGACGAACACGGCTCGCGCGCTGGGCGGTTGCAGCATGTGGCGCGGCGTGTGCTGATCGGGCCGCCATTACGGAGCACAGCGCTGGCTGAGCAGCGGATGAGCAAGCGACTTGCGCTGCCGGTGCTCTCTCCCGACGCGATCTCGTCGGTTGCCTATGGGCCCGAGGCGATGATGGCCATCCTCGTCTTAGCCGGCAGCTCGGAGCTGAAGCTCTCGTTACCGATCGGGGCGGTGCTGGTCGTGCTGATGGTGTCGGTCGGTCTCGGCTATCGGCAGGTGATCCGGGCCTACCCCCACGGCGGCGGCTCCTACATCGTGGCCAGCGACGGCCTGAGTTCGACCTGGGGGCTGGTCGCCGGAGCTGGTCTGATTCTCGATTACATCCTGACCGTGGCCGTGTCGGTCGCCGCGGGTGTCGCCGCGATCACCTCGGCTATCCCCTCGGTCAGCCCCGCGACAGTGCCGATCGGGCTGGCGGTGATCGTGGTGCTGGTGCTCGGCAACCTACGCGGCGTGCGGACGGCCGGTGCTCTGTTCGCCGCCCCGACGTACATGTTCGTCTCAGCGATCGCCTTGGTCGTGATCGTCGGTCTCGTCAAGTCCGCAGGTCACGGCTTTCATGTTGTTGCTCCGGTCTCGCATCACGCCACGGAGGCGCTCGGATTGCTGCTGATCCTGCGCGCGTTTTCATCCGGCGCGACGGCGATGACCGGGATCGAGGTCATTTCCAATGCCGTGTCGGAGTTCGAACCGCCGGAGGCCGACAACGCCCGCAGCACCCTCTCGGTGATGGTCGGCCTGCTCGTGTCGCTGTTCATCGGCGTGGTAGTGGTTGCCCACTTCGACGGGGCCAGCCCCGGATCGCAGACGGTCCTCTCCCAGATCGCTCACCGCAGCATCGGCAGCGGCCCGCTATACGCGTTCGTTCAGATTGCGACGACCCTTGTGTTGCTGATCGCGGCAAACTCAGCGATCAACGGCTTTCCGCAGTTGCTGTACTTCATGGCTCGAGACAGCTACGTCCCGCGCACGTTCCTGCGCCTAGGCGACCGCCTCGCCTTTACGGCCGGGATCGTCGTGCTCGCCGTTCCCGCCGCAATTCTCTTCGCCGCCTTCAACGGTCAGACCGCGCCGCTGATACCGCTGTTCGCCGTTGGTGTGTTCGTGGCGTTCACGCTCGCGCAGACCGGGATGGTGGCGCACTGGTGGAACCACCGAGAGGCGGGCTGGCGGCGAGCGCTGGCGATCAACTTGGTCGGCGCGGCCCTTTCCGGGGCCGTGGCGATCATTGCTGCCGCCACAAAGTTCATCGCCGGCGCCTGGATCGTCGTGATCCTGATCCCGCTGATCGTCCTTACGTGCCGGCGTATCCACGGCGCCTACGAGCGTGCTCGTGAGTCACTTATCCCTGACTCCAGCGAGGCGCTCGTCGTGCCGATAGCCATCCTCGCGCCGCCCCCACCGACAGCCGCGGCCACCACGCCGATGGTCGAGCGCCAAGACGCACCGACCGAGGTCAGCCATCTCGTGGTCGTCCCGATCGCGGCGCTTGACCTCGCTGCACTCCGCGCATTGGCGTATGCCGCCTCGCTGTCGGTACCGCTCCTGGCGCTCCACGTGAGTCCCAGCGACGAGGAGGCCGAGCGATTCCACGGCTACTGGAAGGCCTGGGGCGATCACCTTCCACTCGAGGTCGTCGTCTCGCCCTATCGCGCCACGCTAGCGCCATTGGCGAACTACATCGAGGCGCTTCACCGCCAGCGCCCCGACCTCACGCTGACCGTAGTGGTGCCCGAACTGATCCCCGCTCGCCGCTGGCAGCGTCTCCTGCACAATCGCATCGCGCAGCGCCTGCGCAAGATGCTGATCCAGTACCAGGGGATCATCGTCACGAGCGTCCCTTTCCACCTACCCGCCTAAGACCCAACCCCTGAACCTCGCCGGGCGCGCAGCTCTTGCGCGGATGGCAGGAAGCACCTGGCCGCAGCCGCCGGATGCCTGCGGTGAGACAAAAGCAGGGGCGGCCCCCTGACGGCGTTCGCCCTCCTCCTCGCCAATCTGAGACCGGCGGCGCTCACCCGAACTGCCGGCGAATGACGCGGCCGATCGGGCGACCCGATCGTCGCCGGAGGACTCGTCGCTGTTCTTGGCCGGCGGTGGGGAGCGCGTTCACGCGATAGCGAGCGCGCGCGCAAATCTGGCGTCCGGTCGCGAGCTCATGCGTCGTGGTACCGGGGGGTTCGCCTTATACTGAGTGCCGCGAGCGGTAGGGCGCTC
>JBAQGP010000187.1:0-2165 GCA_049287845.1 Solirubrobacteraceae bacterium
CCGCGCGCCTTAGAACGCAGGTGATACCGACACCTCAGAGCACGCAGCCCGGAAGGTGCCACCGTGCGCTCTGTGGTGTCAGGATCGGCGGCCTACCCCGGCGCGGCTCCAGCAGGTGGCAGGCGACGAGTTGCCCCGGGCGGCCCGCGCTACTACGCTGGGCCCGTGACTCGCCCGGGGCAGATCAGGGTGCTGTGCGCCGCCATCTGCGCGGCCGCGCTGGCCGCGCTCTGTGCCCTTCCGGCCGCCGATGCCGCCGATGCCGGCGCTCCGTCGCTGACCTGGCAGCAGGCGGCTGTCCGCCTTCACGCTCCGGTCTATCGCCCCCGCGTCACCGTGGGCATCAAGCCGCAGACCCTGGTGATCAACCAGGGCGGCTGCCTCATCGGTGGCTGGGGGAGCACGAAGACCCAGAAGGGCCCGCACTTCAGCATCGACGAGCCCGGAGTCACGCCGCAGTGCGGGCAGCCCGGCGAGGCGGTCCAGGTCGCCACCACGATGATCCACGCCAAGAAGGTCGCGGTTCTGGTCCAGTGCCCGCACCTTCCTCACTGCACGGCTCATGACGGCGAGACCGACGGCGTCTTCATCATGTTCGTGCCCGAGAAAGGGGCCAGGCAGTACGTCATCCAACTGGAGAGCAGCCATCTGTCGCTGCGCAATCTCGAAAGGGTCGCGCGCAGCTTCGTCCGCGTGACCCCGCCGCGGCCCTAACGCGAGCCGGCCGGCGGCGCCGTCGAGTTGCGCACCACCAGTCCGCGCTGTCGATGCTGCCGGCGTTGTGGTTCTTCGTCTTCGCCGAGCGGCGGATCATCGGCGGGCTGACTGGGGCGATCAAGGCGTGAGACATACGAGGATCAGGAGGGGACTCGATGACTGACCACCCGGCCGGACGTTCGCCGGTGACCGCGGCGCCCGAGCCCTGGCGCCAGCCGGCCGCCGGGATCCACGCACGGGTCGCGGACCTGATGGCGCGGATGACGGTGCGCGAGAAGATCGCGCAGCTCTACGGCGTGTGGGTCGGCGCCGACGGGGAGCTGGGCGAGGTCGCGCCTCACCAGCACGAGCACGCCGCGGCACCGCGCGATTTCGACGAGCTCATCGCCCACGGTCTGGGTCAGCTCACCCGGCCGTTCGGCACCGCGCCGGTGGAGCCGGTGCTGGGCGCCAGCGCACTGGCCAACAGCCAGCGCCAGATCATGGCGGCGGGCCGTTTCGGGATCCCGGCCCAGGTCCACGAGGAGTGTCTGACCGGACTGGCGGCCTGGAAGGCGACGGTGTGGCCGGCGCCGCTGTGCTGGGGGGCCACCTTTGACCCGCCGCTGGTGGAGGAGATGGCGCGGCGCATCGCCACGACGATGCGCCGCCTGGGGATCCACCAGGGACTCGCCCCCGTGCTCGACGTCGTCCGCGACGCACGCTGGGGACGGGTGGAGGAGACGATCGGGGAGGACCCCCTGCTCGTCGGGATGATCGGGAGCGCCTACGTGCGCGGTCTGGAGCAATCGGGCGTGGTCTCCACGCTCAAGCACTTCGCCGGCTACTCGGCCTCGCGCGGCGGGCGCAACCTGGCCCCGGTCTCGATCGGTCCGCGCGAGCTTGCCGACGTGCTGCTGCCGCCGTTCGAGATGGCCCTGCAGGCGGGCGCGCGCTCGGTCATGCACTCCTACACCGATCTCGACGGGATGCCCTGCGCCGCCGATCCCGAGCTGCTCACCACCCGTCTGCGCGACGTCTATGGCTTTGACGGGACGGTGGTGGCCGACTACTTCGGCGTCGTGTTCCTGCACACGCTGCACGGCGTGGCGGCCGACCGTGCCGGCGCGGCGGGCGCGGCGCTGGCCGCCGGGGTCGACGTCGAGCTGCCCACCGTCGACTGCTACGGGGGCCCGCTGGCCGAGGCCGTGGAGAGTGGCGATGTGTCCGAGGCGCTCATCGACCGGGCCGTCGAACGCGTGCTGCGCCAGAAGTGCGAGCTCGGCCTGCTCGACCCCGACTGGCAGCCCGAGCCGCCGCTGCTCGCCCAGCGCCAGCCCGGACTCGACGACCCCGACTCGCGCCGGCTGGCGCGCCGATTGGCCACCCGGTCGATGGTCCTCATGCGCAACGACGGGACGCTGCCGCTCGTGGCAGGCAGTCAGGTGGCGGTCGTCGGTACGCTGGCC
>JBAQGP010000188.1:0-3181 GCA_049287845.1 Solirubrobacteraceae bacterium
GGCCCGAAGGCCATCAACGTCCAGAAGATCTAGAGCCCGCTCGCGCCTGACCTCCGGTCGGGCGCCGGCTCTTCATCAGGACGTCACCCGGGACGGTCCGTGGCCGATTGGGTGACCATCTCCTCACTGGCGACCGCCGGTGGAACGCTGGTGCTCGCGGTCGCCACGTTCAGCTCGGTCAGATCGGGCAACCGGTCGGCGCGGGTGGCCGAGCGTTCACTGATGATCGGGATGCGGCCGGTGCTGATCCCCTCCCGGGAGGACGATCGGCTGGAGCGGATCCGCTTCGGGGACGGCCAGATCGTGCAGGTGCCCGGTCACGGGGCTGCTGCCGAGATCCACGAGGGCAACATCTTCATGGCGCTCGGGCTGCGCAACGGCGGTAACGGGCTCGCCGTCATCCACGGCTGGCGGGCGCGGGCGCGCGTTCAGTTCTCGGCGCCCGGCGTCGGCCGCGTCAACGAGGCGCCCGACCTGAACGAGTTCCGAGCTCAGCAGCTCGACCTCTACATCCCGGCCGGAGACACCGGCTTCTGGCAGGGTGCGTTGCGCGATCCGGCGATGGCGGGCTATGAGGAGGTGCGCGACTCACTCCAGCATGGCGGCGCCGTCACGATCGATCTGCTCTACGGCGATCACGAGGGCGGCCAGCGGACGATCGCACGGTTCGTCGTCGCACCATGGCCGACCGACGACGACCGTCCTGACATCGACAGCCCCCTGCGAGCGATCGTCATCAGGTACTGGCCCGTGGACGGGCACGACCCCCGCTAGACGATCTAGTGAGACCGCCGCGGGTCATCGTCTTGCTCCTCGTCGCCGGAGCCGTCGTCGTCCTCGTCGTTGTGCTCGCCGTCCTCCTCCTCGTCCTCGTCCTCGTCCTCGTCGGGATCGTCCCAGTCGGGAGTGACCCCGGACTCGGCGCGCGTGCGCTCCGAGTCCGCCCGGACCACGGCGATCCTCTCGCCGAGCCGCCGGTTCTCATCGGCGAGCGCGTCGGCGCGGTCCTCCAGCTCGTCGCCGAGCTTGCCGTACTGCTCTCGTTCGCTCATGGCAGAAAGCTCACCACTCCCGTGCCGGCGCAAACCAAACGTTTTGCGTCCCCTGTCCGCCTCCTGTCCCGACCGGACGTGTGGCTAGAATCGATCCCCTGAGAGGAAGGGAAGACGTAGTGACGCGCACACGACTGCTGGGGGCACGATGACCAAGGAGGTCGAGGAACTCGAGCGCGTCATCATCCGGTTCGCCGGGGACTCCGGCGACGGGATGCAGCTCACGGGCGGCCGGTTCACGGAAGCCACGGCCGCCATCGGCAACGACCTGGCGACCCTGCCGAGCTTCCCGGCCGAGATCCGGGCCCCCGCGGGCACGATCGCCGGCGTCTCGGCCTTCCAGATCCACTTCGCCTCGCGGGACATCCTCACCCCGGGCGATCACCCCAACGTCCTGGTGGCGATGAACCCTGCGGCGCTCAAGGCCAACGAGTCCGAGCTGCCCCGCGGCGCGACGATCATCGTCAACGAGGACGCCTTCTCCAAGCGCAACCTGGAGAAAGCCGGCTATGAGGCCAACCCGGTCGAGGACGGCTCGCTGAGCGAGTATCGCGTTCACCGGATCCCGATGAGCACGCTGACCACCCGTGCGGTCGAGGGGATGGAGGGGGTTTCCACCCGTGATGCCGGCAGAGCCAAGAACCTGTTCGCGCTCGGCCTCGTCTCATGGCTGTACGGACGGCCCACCGATGTCACCAAGCGATGGGTGGAGAAGAAGTTCGCCCGTAACCCGGCCGTCGCGCAGGCCAACCTGGCCGCGTTCAATGCCGGCTGGTCGTTCGGGGAGACCACCGAGCTGCTCGACGTCCAGTACCGCGTCCCCGCCGCCACCGACGTTCCGCCCGGCACGTATCGCAACGTCACCGGCACCACGGCGCTGTCGCTGGGGCTGATCGCCGCCAGTGTCCGCTCAAAGCTTCCGCTCGTGCTGGCCAGCTACCCCATCACGCCCGCCTCAGAGCTGCTGCACGAGCTCTCCCGCCACGCCAACATCGGCGTCTCCACGATCCAGGCCGAGGATGAGATCGCCGCTGCCGGCATGGCCCTCGGGGCGTCGTTCGGTGGCCGCCTGGGCGTCACCGCGACCAGCGGGCCCGGGATGGACCTCAAGGCCGAGACCATCGGCCTGGCGATCATGCTGGAGCTGCCGATGGTGATCGTCGACGTCCAGCGCGCCGGCCCATCGACGGGGATGCCCACCAAGACCGAGCAGTCTGACCTGCTCATGGCGCTCTACGGCCGCCACGGCGAGTCGCCTCTGCCGGTGATCGCGCCCAGCACGGCAGGCGGGTGCTTTGACGCCGCGTTCGAGGCCGCACGCATCGCCATCCGCTACCGGACCCCGGTGATCCTGCTCTCCGACACCTTCCTGGCCTCGTCCTCGGAGCCGTGGCTCGTGCCCGACGCCGAGTCGCTGCCCGAGATCGACCCGCAATTTGCCGCCGCGCCGCACAACGGCTCTGACCCCGCGACTCCCTTTGAGCCCTACAGCCGTGACGAGCATCTCGCGCGACCGTGGGCGGTGCCGGGCACCCCGGGCCTGCAGCACCGGATCGGCGGCCTGGAGAAGGCCGACGGCAGCGGCAACATCTCCTACGACGGCGCCAACCACGCGCGCATGACCGAGCTGCGCGCGGCCAAGGTGGCCGCGATCGCCGAGGAGATCCCGCCGCTGGTGGTGGACATCGACCCGGATCCCGCCCGCCCCACCAACCTGCTGGTGCTCGGCTGGGGCTCCACCGAGGGCGCGATCCGAGCCGGCGCACGTCGCGCGCGAGAGGCCGGCCACAAGGTGGCCGTCGCCCAGCTGCGCCACCTCAACCCGCTCCCATCCAACACCGGTGACGTGCTGCGATCGTTCGAGCGCGTGCTGGTGCCCGAGCTCAACAGCGGCCAGCTCGCGATGCTGCTGCGCAGCCGCTTCCTGGTCGATGTCGAGTCCTACACCAAGATCCAGGGGCAGCCGCTGTTTGCCTCCGAGGTCGAAGAGGAGATCGCCAACCGCCAATGAGCGCCACGCTGACAAAGGCCGACTTCCAATCAGACCAGGAGACCCGCTGGTGCCCGGGCTGCGGCGATTACGCCGTCCTCTCGGCGGTCCAGCAGTTCATGCCCGAGCTGGGGATCCC
>JBAQGP010000189.1:0-12204 GCA_049287845.1 Solirubrobacteraceae bacterium
GCGCACGGTTGGCCTTCCCGTCGAGCACGAGCCGGCCCGCGGCCAGCTCGGCGGCGATCCCCACGAGCGTTCGTCCTCGACTGCGCGGCATCGGCAGCGCGTCAGGATCAAGGTGGGCGATCGCGGCCGCGGACGGGAACAGGTGGGTCACCGCGCCGACCGCATGCGGGAGCGGCGTGCCCAGCTCAGCGACGATCCGCGTGGCGAGCTTGGTCGCCGCCGTCACGGACACCTGCTGGCCCAGCACGGCGCGCACCGCCAGCTCGCATCCGTCGGGGTGGCCCGGCACCCTTCGCCCCGGCGCCGATGCGGCGAGGCGTCCGATGACCGGATCGGCGCCCAGGTGTTCCGCGATCGGCCCAGGATCACGATCCAGGTCCAGAAGCCGCCGGCAGCCCTCGACGGCGTGCGCGAGATCACGGGCGTCCTGTAACACGAACGTCGCCTCGACGTGGCCGGCGGCCGGGACGAGGTCAACCACGCCGGGGCCATGCGGCAGGGTCAGGCTGCGCCGGTAGCCGCCGGCGATGACCTCCTCGACGCCGGGTACGACTCGCCGGTGCAGGAAGGCCAGGAGCGACTCGCCGTCAAATGGCGTCCGGGCGGACAGGCGGAAGGAGCGCCGCATCATCGCGTTCAACGCTGGCACGCCGCCCGGCGTGAGATCACGGTCAATCGCCCGCGACCGCGGATTGCCCGGGGTGCGGCACGAGGATCAACCACGCGATCAGGCCCGAGTCCAGCAGGATGTAGGCGGGGAACGCGACGCTCGCGAATCCCCAGTCCCCGGCTTTGATCGTCAGCAGTGTGATGGCGGCGCCGGCGACGCCGCTCAGAAAGGCCACCGCGTGCTCAGTGTGGGGGTACCGGTACGCCTTGCGGATCGTCGGGATGGCGGCGAGGAAGTCGGCGAGAACGCTCAACAGGATCGCCACGTTGCCGCGTCCCGTCACTGCCCACGCGCCCAGAGCGATGACCGAGAGCACGCCGCAACCGGCGTCGAACACCGTCACGCGCGCGTAGGCCTTCGGGTCCAGGAACGACGCGGCCACCACCATCAGCGGGCCGAAGCCCACGGCCAGCGTCAGCACAGCGTCGAGGCCCACTCCCTGGGCCACCTCCGCCGCGAACGCGATCATCGGAGCCAGCGCCCACAGCATCCAGCTCACCCGGTTGGGCTGCGTTTCGCCGCGCACGGTGTCGCGGGCGTAAGCGGCGTTGCCCGTCAGGACGATGAGGGCGCCGAGGATGGCGAAGCGGGGGTCGATCACGGGCGCCGCCCCGGCCCGGAGTCAGCGCCGCGCGACGGCCCGCAGCGCCAGCATCTCGAAGGCGAGGGCCGCGCCGAGCAGTGCCGTGGTCTGTCCGGGGGTGTCATAGGCCGGAGAGACCTCTACCAGATCAAAGCCGCTGAACGGGATCCCGGCCAGCGCCCGGAGGAACCCAAAGGCCTCGCGGGGGTACAGACCAGCCACCTCGGGCGTCCCGGTGCCGGGGGCGAAGGCCGGGTCCAGGACGTCGATGTCAAAGGACATGTACACCGACCCGTCCCCGATCCGCGCCCGGACCCGCTCGCCGTACTGCGCGGGGGTGAGCGTGGCCAGCTCGTCGCCGTCGATGACCTCGAAGCCCATGTCCCGCGGCTGGTCGACGTCGGCGGGCCCGTACAGCGGACCGCGCATTCCCGCCAGCAGCGACCGCGAGGGATCGAGCAGCCCCTCCTCCACCGCCCGGCGAAACGGCGTGCCGTGGAAGTAGCGCTCGCCGTAGTACTGATCCCACGTGTCGGCATGCGCGTCGAGCAGGACCAGCCCGACCTGCCCGTGCACCGCCGCGTGCGCCCGCAGCTCGCCGAGCACGATCGAGTGGTCGCCGCCGAGCACCACCGGCACGATCCCGGCGCGTAGCACCGGCTCCAGGCCGGCCGCGATCTGCTCGGTGGTGCGCTGGGCGTTGCCGGGCGTGATCCCGATGTCGCCGCCGTCGACGACCGAGAGCGTCGCGAACACGTCGACGTCGAGCGCCGGGTGATAGGGCCGGAGCATCGCCGACGCCGAGCGAATCGCCTCGGGTCCGAACCGCGCCCCCGTGCGAAAGCTGGTGGCGGTGTCGAACGGCACCCCGATCACGGCGGCATCGACCTCGTCGTGGGGCAGTTCGATGTGCGGCAGGCGGGCGAACGTGCGCGGCCCGGTGTAGCGGGGGGCAACGCTGGCGTCTGGCGGCTGAAACCGCGGGCCGGAGATCGTCATCGCACGCTCCGTTGTGGGTCGGGCAGGGCCGGGGCCAGAATCCACAGGATGCGCGCGCCGTCACCCAGGACGCGCCAGCTGTGGGGGACGGCGGCGCCGAAGGTGAGGGCGTCGCCCTGCTCCAGCTCGAAGGTCTCGTCCTCCACCTGGACCGCGATGGAGCCCGCGAGCACGAAGCAGACCTCGCACTCGCTGGGCAGCGTGTACAGCGCCGAGCCGCCCGAGCCACCCGCCGAGGCGGCCGTCTCGAGCACGGTGACGTGGCGCTCACCGGCCGGCGTGATCAGCGTGTCGACCACCTCGGCGGCCTTGGGCAGGTCGGCCACGCGCGGCCGGTCCGTGCGGCGCACCAGGGTCGTCTGCGGGGTCTGGAACAGCTCAGCGGGCGACAGGCCGAGCGCGTGGCAGATGCCCACCAGGCTGGCCACCGAGGGGCTGGTGATGTCGCGCTCGACGCGGGAGAGGAAGCTCTTGGTCACGCCGCTGCGTGCCGCCACGTCGCCCAGGGACAGGCGACTTGCTTCGCGCGCATGGCGCAGCCTCGCGCCGAAACGGATCCTCTCGGTGTCATCCACAGCCATACGTTACGTGGTGGTTTCGAGCGCCTCGTCCGAGGCCCTGATCGCCCCCGCCTCCGCTCGGAGGTTGAGCGACCGTGACAGCAGCCAGTACGCCGACCCCGAGACCGCCAGTCCCACGAGCCACGAGATGTCGACGCCGGAGATGTGCTTGGCCACGGGGCCTGTGTAGTGAAAGCCGGCGATGCCCGGCAGCACCATGAACGGGATCTCGGCGGCGAAGCCGAGGGCGTAGGCAGTGAGCCCGCGCCAGCCCCAGGCGCCGTAGAGGCCGTTGGGCGTGAACAGGTCGGCGATGGCGTAACGGCCGTGGCGCACGAGGAAGAAGTCCACGAGGTTCGTGGCCGTCCAGGGCACGAGCAGATAGAGCATGAGCGTCAGCGAGTTGAGCACGGTGGAGACGGCGCTGGAGTTGATGCTCTCCGCGATCACGTACCAGACCACCGTCAGCACGACGATGGTGATGATGCGCGCCTGACGGGTCGGCTTGATCCGCTTGAACGAGTCGATTCCGGTGAGCAGGCTGAGCATCCCGCCATACGCGTTCATGCCCATGGTGGCGGCCAGGCCGGCCGCCAGCAGGAACGCCGCCACGGTGCCGAGCGGATGGAAGATGTTGTCGCCGGCGAGCTTGGTGCCCAGCAGCCCATCGGTGGCGCCCAGGCGGATGGCCAGCCAGGCCCCCAGCGCGATCAGCCAGATCGGCGACGCCGCGGCGCCGACGAACACCGAGGCGATGACCTTGCGCGAAGACGTGCCCTTGGGCAGGTAGCGCGAGTAGTCAGAGACGTAGGGGGCGTAGGTGATGTTGTAGGCCGCCGCCGCGGAGAACTGGGCCATGAACGCCGCGAACACGAACCCCAGGTGCTGCTTGGGAGCATGGCCGTGGGCGGCGCCGAAGATGACGCCCAGGGTGAGGATGGTCACCACGGGCAGCGAGAAGACGAGGATGATCCGGAAGATCCGGTGCACCCAGTCGTGTCCCCAGATGGCGATCACGGCTGCCAGGATCGCGATCACCACCGCGACCAGCCCGGCGCTCCAACCAAAGGCGGCGTTCAAGCCCTCCGACATGAGCACCTGGTCGGCGACGTTGAAGGCGACGTAGGTGAACAGGGTCGCGAACAGCGGGACGAGCACGCCGCGATAGCCGAACTGGGCGCGCGACTGGATCATCTGCGGCAGCCCCAGGCGGGGCCCCTGGGTGGCGTGGAACGCCATGAACAGCGTGCCCACGAAGATCCCGAGGATGCCGGCGATGATCGTCCAGCCGAGCGACAGTCCGAGGGCGGGCCCGATGAACCCGATCGGGATCGAGAAGTACTGGAAGTTGCCCAGGAACCACAGCGGCATTTGATGCCACAGACGGCCGTGACGCTCGTCCTCGGGAACCCAGTCGATGGAACGCCGCTCGATCTCTCTCACCGGCGGTGGCTGGGTGGTGGGGATGGGGGTCTCCCCGGTCGTGACTGCCATCGTGAACTCCTCTCCTCGTGAGCTCGGCGGTGCGCGACGGTACACGACCGTTGCGTGGCGGTCAAGACCCCTTCTGGTCTGAAACACGTTGGGCCCAGGTAAGCTCCGGCCGATGGAGCGCGAGACGCAGCTGGCCCACGCACGGCTGCCGGCGGTGCAGCGCGCCACCGTCCACCCGTTCGAAGACGGCCGGCCGGGACCGGTCTTCTACCAGCGCTACGCCCACCCGGTGGGGCTCGAGGCGGAGCGGCTGATCGGCGCGCTGGAGGGCGGCCCCGCACTGCTGTTCCCCTCGGGCATGGGCGCGACGACCGCGCTCGTGCTGGCGATGCTCGAGCCGGGCGCCCGCGTCGCCGTTGCCGACGGCGGCTACTACGGGACATTCGGGATGCTCAGCGGCGAGCTCAGCCGCTGGGGCCTCGAGGTCGTCGCCTTTGACCAGACGGGCCCTCCTCCGCCCGCCGACCTCGTGTGGCTGGAGCCGTGCGCCAACCCGTTCATGACCTTCCCGGACCTCGACGCCGCGATCGCCGCCGCCCATGAGACAGGCGCCCGGGTCCTCGTCGACAACACCGTGCTCAGCCCACTGCTCCTGCGCCCGCTCGAGCACGGTGCCGACTTCGTGCTGCACAGCGCGTCCAAGATCCTCGCCGGCCACCACGACGCGCTCCTCGGCGTGGTCAGCTGCGCCCGGGCCGAGGACCACGAGCGTCTGGGCGCATTTCGCGGCGCCACCGGAATCGTCGCCGCGCCCGACCCGGCGTGGCTTCTGCTGCGGGGCCTCAAGACCCTGGGTGTGCGCGTGCACCGCCAGTCGCAGACGGCGCTCGAACTGGCGCGCCGGCTCGAGGGCCACTCCGCGGTGAAGACCGTGCGCTACCCCGGCCTCCACGACCCCGTCGCGGCGCGCTACGTCACCGCCTTCGGCATGCTGACATCCTTCGATGTCGCCGACGCCGCCCAGGCACTGTCGGTGGAGCGTGGGCTACGGCTGATCGAGAACGCCACCAGCCTCGGCGGCGTGGCCTCCACGCTCGAGGCTCGCTCGCGCTGGGAGGGTGACCGCGTCCCGCCCGGGTTGCTGCGGCTCAGCGTCGGCCTCGAGGACGTCGATGACCTGTGGGCCGACCTGACCCAGGCGCTCGACGCGCTGCGCTGACGCCGCCGGGCGTCACGCCCGCCAGTGGGCCTCGAGCTCAGCGATCATCGCCTTGTCGCGCGCGCGGTCGATGCCGCTCGCGGCGGACACTCCCGTCCTGATTTCGAACATCCGCCGCTGGGCGTAGGCCATCTCCGACAGCGAGCGCCGGATCCGCTGCTTCAGTGTGGTGAGCCTGCGTGCCATGGTGACTCCTTCTCGTCGTTGCCATCAGCCGTTGGGCCTGCGGTAACGATCGGCTAAGCCATGCCGGCGCACATCGGCAGTTCGCAGCGCGATCGAGGGCCCTGGGCCTTACCTAAAAGCGGCTGCGGCCTTACCGGCCTACGTCAGGCGTCCAGGCAATCTGGGACGCCCAGACTCCCGCAATTGCGGCGTTTTCCTCACCAAGACCGCCAAAGCTCCTCAGTAGTTTCCACGGATCTTCTCCGGGAGGGCTAAAGGTCGTGAGGCCACCGACCGACGACCCAAACATCGGTCCAATGGCAAACCCGTCGTAAGGCGGGGACGCAAAGCCAGGGGTCTCGCCACAGGATGGTCGAGATAGCTCGGTTGCCGGCGAGGAAAGCCACCTGACTCTCCACCCGGAGAGCGCAACCGAGGGGAACCATGATGGCGTCGATCATCCCTGGGCGACTGCGCCTGCCTGCTCATATCCGTGTGTCCGTCCTCGCCCTGGTCGGGATGGTCGGCCTCGTGTGGCTGCTGTTCTTCGCCCTGACTCCGCGCCTGCACTCCACCGCTCTGCACACCGACAGCATGGCCCCCGCCGCCACTGCCGGCGGTGCCGCCAACACCCCGGCCGCCCTCTCCTCTGGGCTCGCGCGCCTCGCGGTGACCAGCCCGCACCGCCGGGTCGTCGTGATCATTCAGCTCCGGCGCGGGGTTGACGTCGCCCGCGGGCAAGCGCTTGTTCGCTCCGTGGGCGGGCGCCCCGGCCTGGGCCTGCACATCATCAACGGGCTCTCGGCGACGCTGACCGCCGACGCCGCACGCACGCTGTCACAGAACCCGCAGGTCCATGCGGTGTCGCTGAACTCCACCCTGGTTCAGACCTGGCACGGCACGCCCGGCCCGTGGCAACTGTCGACGACCTATGACCAGTCGGTCCGCGCCACCGGACTGTGGCGGCGCAGCACGGGGCGTGGCGTCGGCGTGGCCGTGATCGACACGGGCATCACCGGTGACATCCCGGACTTCCGGACCTCCCGCTGGGACTCGACCTCGCGCGTGATCGCCTCGGCGGTCGTCGACGCCCACGCATCGACCGCCGCCGACACCTACGGCCACGGCACCGCGGTCGCGGGCCTCGTCGCGGGTAACGGCCACGCCCGCGACGACGGCGACCCGCTGCAGAACCAATACGCCGGGAGCGCCCCCAACGCCAACCTCATCTCCGTCAAGGTCGCCAACGACGACGGCCGGGCCACGACGCTGGACGCGATCTACGGCCTCCAGTTCGCCGTCGACCACAAGGCCGCCTACAACATCCGCGTCATCAACCTGTCGTTCCGCTCCACCGACGCCGAGTCCTACAAGACCGATCCGCTCGACGCCGCGGCCGAACAGGCCTGGTTCGACGGCATCACGGTGGTGGCGGCTGCCGGCAACATGGGGACCGCGCCTGACGCCGTCTCCTACGCCCCCGGCAACGACCCGTTCGTGATCACGGTCGGCGCGGTCGACGACCAGGGCACCGCGGACAACTCCGACGATGTCATCGCCGGCTGGTCGAGTCAGGGCACGACGCAGGACGGCGTCACCAAGCCCGAGGTGGTGGCCCCCGGCGCGCACATCGTCTCGACGCTGGCGCCCAATTCGGACTTCGCCGGCCTCTGTCCCTCCTGCGTGATCGGCGGCTCCTACTTCCAGGTCAGCGGCACCTCGCTGGCCTCACCGATCGTCGCCGGCGTCGCGGCCGACCTCATCGGCTCTCATCCCGACTGGACTCCGGACATGGTCAAGGGTGCGCTGGTCAGCACGGCCACGCAGCTGTCCGGCGGCGCTGCGGAGGTCAACGCGTCGGCCGCCAACTGGGCCAACGGCGATCAGCTCACATCTGACCAGAACCTCACCCCCAACACCCTGATCAACCCCGACACCGGCGGCATCGACTACAACGCCGCGAGCTGGAGCGCCGGCAGCTGGAGCACCGCCGCCGACCCGCTGGCCGCGAGCTGGAGCGCCGCGAGCTGGAGTTGCGAGGACTGCTCCTCGCCGACCGGCTCTGGCGACGGCGGTGACTCTGGCAACGGCAACGGCAACGGCGTGGACCCCACCGCGGCCAGTTGGAGCACCGTGGGCTGGACCACGATGTGGGGCTAGCCATGAGCGTGATCAGCACCACCAAAGCCCTCACCCGCATGCGTCCCGGACTCCCTCACCTCTCTCGCGCGACAAGGATGTCGCGCGGTGAGGTCGCCATCTGGCTGCTCAGCGCGGGTCTCGTGGCGGGCGGAGTGCTCCTGCTGAGCTCGGGCGCGGTGACCGCGCGCCCGGTCGTCCCGTCGATGCAGGTGTCGTTCTGGATCCTGCTCGTCGCGTTCGCCGCCGCCGAGCGCTTCGTCGTCCATGTGCACTTCCGCCGCAGCGCCCACTCGATGTCGCTGGCCGAGATTCCGCTCGTGCTGGCGCTGGTGTTCGCCTCCGGGCACGACGTGATCCTCGCCGGCGCGATCGGGCGCCTGTTCGTCCTCGCCGTCCACCGCCGCCTGCCCCCGCTCCGTCTGGCCTTCAACTTCGGCCAGTTCCTGCTGGGCAACTGCATCGCGGTGATCGTCTTCCACGCGGTGGCCGGCTCGGCATCGCAGATCGACCCGACCGTGTGGGCCGCGGCCGGGCTGGCGGCGTTCGCCACCTCGATCGCCGCCGTGCTGCTCATCTCCGTCGCCGTGTCGCTGTCCGACGGGCGGCTCAGCGTGGCCCAGATCGCCGAGTCGCTGCGCACCGATCTGGCCGTTGCCGCGGTGAACACCAGCGTCGGCCTGTGCGCGGCCACCGTCGTCTACAACGACTGGCGCGCAGCGATCCTCATGGCGGTGCCCATCGTCGGCATGTACCTCACCTTCCAGGCCTTCGTCGCCGAGCGCCAGCGCCACGGGCGCGTCGAGTTCCTCTACGAGGCCGCGCGAGCGCTGTCGCGCACCCCGGAGATCGGATCCGCGCTCGAGGGGCTGCTGGGCCAGGCGCTCGACGCGTTCCGCGCCGAGGTGGCCGAAATCATCTTCTTCTCGCCCGACGGCAACGATGCGCTGCGCACGACCGTCCGCGCCAGTGGCGCCGGTAGCGTGCTGGAGGGCCTCGAACCGGCGATCGTCGCCGAGCTGCGCGCGCTCATCTGCGGCCAGGAGCTCGGCGCCTTTGCCACCCGTCAGATCGCCGAGGGCCCCCTGGCCGCCTACCTGGGGCAGCGGGACCTGGGCCGCGGGATGTTCGCCATGCTGGCCGGAGAGCGCAATTGCATGGGCGCGATGATGATCGGCAACCCATCCGGCCGCGTCGACCGCTTCTCCACCGAGGACGTCAAGCTGTTCGAGACGCTGGCCAACAACACCAGCGTGGCGCTCGAGAATGACCGCCTTGGGCACACCGTCTGGCGGATGAAGGAGCTGCAGCGCGAACTGGAGCACCAGGCCTCGCACGATCCTCTGACCGACCTGGCCAACCGGCTGCTGTTCGCCGAGCGGGTGTCCGAGGCGCTGGAGCACGACCCCGAGAGCGTGTCGGTGATCTTCATCGACATCAATGACTTCAAGACGATCAACGACACACTGGGCCATGCGGCGGGCGATGAGCTGCTGATTGCCATCAGCCGGCGGCTGACCGACTGCGTCCGGCCCTCGGACACCCTGGCTCGGCTCGGCGGCGACGAGTTCGCGATCATGCTCAAGCGCACCTCCTGCCAGGACGAGGCCATCCAGGTCGCCGAACGGATCAACCGGCGCCTGGGCGAGCGCTTCTCCATCGCCGGACAGAACATCTCCGTGCGCGCGAGCGCTGGGATCGCCACCGGCGCGGTCGGAGCGGGTGGGACGGTCTCGACGGAGGAGCTGATCCGCAACGCCGACGTTGCCATGTACCGCGCCAAGCAGGCCTCCAAGCGCGGCTGGGAGCTCTTCGAGTCCGGGATGGAGGTCCCGGTCATCAAGCGGCACGGGCTCAAGCAGCGTCTGCGCGAGGCGGTGCGCGAGGACTCCTTTGACGTGCACTACCAGCCGATCGTCGAGCTGGGGACGGGCCGGGTGACCGCCTGTGAGGCACTCGTCCGCTGGCTGGATGGGCCGCGCGGGTGCGTCAATCCCGGCTCCTTCATCCCCATCGCCGAGGAGATGGGCGTGATCGTGCCGATGGGACGCTCGATCCTTGAGCGGGCGTGCCGCGAGGCCCAGCGCTGGCCCGCCGTGGGCGGCGTGGCGCCGGCCGTGCACGTCAACCTGTCACCGGTGGAGCTGCACGACCCCCACTTCCTCGCCGGGGTCGCCGGGGCGCTTGACCGCAGCGGGCTGCGCCCGGACCGGCTCGTCCTGGAGATCACCGAGGGCGTGGTCCTGCGCGACCCGGAGAAGAGCATCGCCATCCTGCACGAGCTGCGCGGGCTCGGCGTGCAGCTGGCCCTGGACGACTTCGGCACCGGCTACTCCTCGCTTAGCCACCTCCGCTCGCTGCCCATCGACTGGCTGAAGATCGGCCGGCCGTTCGTCGACGCGGTCGACGAGGGTGGCATGGACCGGCCGTTCGTGCGGATGATCCTCGAACTCGCCACCGACCTGAACCTGGGGGTCGTCGCCGAGGGGATCGAGGACAGTGGTCAGCTGGAGGCGCTACGCCAGCTGGGCTGCGGGTATGGCCAGGGCTTCTACCTGGGCTCGCCGGCCGAGCTCCAGGACGCGGGACCGCGACTCAACGACATCGCCGACTACCGCCGGCCGGCACTCGCCGCCTGACGGCGAGGGCCGTGATCACCCCGCCCAGCTCCCAGCCGTCCGGCCGGGTGCGAAATTGACACCCTGACGTCAAGGCGCGACGCGTTCCGTCAGAGTAGTCCAACAAATCCATGCATCGCCGCGGCCCGACCGGGGTACTCGGGCCCCGAGGCACGCAATGCGCGACTGGCGTCAAAAAGATGAGAAGCAGCTCGACGGCGCGTTCAAGGAGATCGCATTCATCCGGATGCCGCCGGCCGAGTTCGCCGAGCGCTTCGAGATCACGTTCACAGAGCGCACACACGGCAAGCGCGAGATGCTCAGCTACGCCGCGGTCGAGCTGGGCTCGGGCGCCCGGTACTTCCTCCAGCACGAGCGCAAGCTGTCTGACCAGGGCATCTGGCTGTACGGCAGCGCCGAGCGCGACGCGAGGATCCAGTGCGACGAGTTCGCCAGGGCGTTCGGGATCGACCCGTCTGACATCGCCGCCCTCTGAGCGCGCCACACCGCCGTCGCACCGCTCCGGCAACCTTCTAGGCTCACGGTTGTTGTGTCACGAGCCTCAGCGTTGCTTGACGCCCTGACCAGCGTGCCGACCACCACGTCCGATCTCTATGACCGCGTCGGCTACCCGACCCTGGCCCGCGTGGGCCTCATCCCGTACGGCGCCTTCCGGGAGGAGCTCGCCAAGCTGTCGGCCGCCGGCCTGGCTCGCAGCGAGGACGCTCCCGACGGGTCCACGGTGTGGTGGCGCGATGACGACCCGTCGCCGACGCCCCGCCCGGCGTGAGCTGAACGTCGCTCAGGCGCCCAGCGGCGCCACGTCGGCTGCCAGCAGGGCGCGTTCGCTGCCCAGCGCCGGCACGTAGGCGACGCGGTTGCGCCCGCCGCGCTTGGCCTCGTAGAGCGCGCGGTCGGCCGCCTCGAACATCGGGCCGAACTCGATCTCCTCGCCCAGGGCACTGCACACGCCCACCGATGCGGTCACCGGCAAACCCGCCGGATTGCTGCGCTCGATGGTGGCGCGAACGTGCTCGGCCACGTCGCATCCCGGGCGCAGGCCCGCGCCTGGGAGCACCAGCAAGAGCTCCTCTCCTCCCACTCGGTACAGCAGCTCGAATGACCGCAGCTCCTTACGCAGCACGTAGGCGACGTCCTTGAGCACCGCGTCCCCGCAGGCGTGGCCGTACTCGTCGTTGAGGCCCTTGAACCCGTCCAGGTCGCACATCACCAGAGACACCGGTGCGTCGGTCAGCCGCGCCTGCTCGGCGACCTCGCGGAAGCGGCCCTGCAGGCCCTGGCGGTTGAGCAGCCCGGTGAGCGGGTCCAGCACCGCGTCGCGGCGCCAGCGAAGCTCCGCGTTGAGCACCGGCTGCTGGGCGACGACAAGGGCGCCCAGCAGAACGACGAAGCCCAGCAGCGGCGTCGGATTGTGCTCGAGCTCGTGCGGGGAGCCGAGAACGGCCACCACCGCGAGCCCCAGCGTGGCCAGGATCGCCCCGATCAGGAACACCGGCAGGCGAAACCGTGCCGCGGCGGTGACGACGGGGATGGCCACCCACGGCAACAGGGGGCTGTGGAGCCCACCGCTGAGCGCCGCGCCGAGCAGGATGAGAGTGGCGTGCAGGCACAGCGAGCCCGCGATGAGACGCTCGGGGCGCTCCACCCGGCGCAGGAGCCGGTCGAGTCCCAGCAGCGGCACGGGCGCCAGCCCGAACACCGCCAGCGGCCACCAGCCCAGCCACGGCACCATCGCCGCCACGCCGATCCCGCAGAACGCCCCGGCCAGGATGCGCGCGCGGCGGACCCCCGGGCTC
>JBAQGP010000190.1:0-2184 GCA_049287845.1 Solirubrobacteraceae bacterium
GCCAAGGAGCTGGCCCGGCGTGGCTGGGAGGTCACCGTCTTTCACGCCGCCGTCAAGCCCACCCCGTCCAAGCAGCCCTACGAGGTGATCGAGTCAGACGAGGACGGGGTCCACCTGATCGGCGTGCACAACCGTCCTCACGGGCTGTTCGACCTCGGCAACCCCGAGCGCGAGATCAACGATCCGGCCATCTCCGCCGCGTTCGAGCGCGCGCTGGAGCAGGTGCGCCCCGACGTCGTGCACTTCCACAATCTCCACAACCTCGGCGCCTCGCTGATCGACCAGGTCGCCTCCCGCGGGGTCCCGGCGTACTTCACGACGCACAACTACTGGCTCATCTGCCCGCGTGTCTACCTGCTCAACGACAAGGGCGCCATATGCGCCGGGCCGGGGGACGGCAGCGGCTGCGCCGCGTGCGTGGGCAGCGCCGACGTGGCCGGCTATCAGCGCCGGCTGGCCGAGATCCGCTCCCGCGCCGAGCGCGGCCTCACCGCGATCCTGTCGGTGTCAGATGCCGTCCGGCGCACCCTCGTCAACGCCGGCTATCCCGCGCACCTCATCGACACCGTCCGACAGGCCATGCCCCACGACGCCGAGATCTGGGAGCAGGTCGGCCGCGACCGCCGGCCCGGACGCGTGGCCCAGGACCTGACGGTCGCCTTCCTGGGCTCGGCTTATCCGCACAAGGGCCCGCAGCTCCTCGTCGAGGCGGCGCAGCGGACGCAGGCGCGGCTGAACATCAAGATCCTGGGCGAGGTGCCCGGCCGCTTCGCCGAGCAGCTCAGGGCCCTGGATCGCCGCGGCAACGTGGAGCTCTGCGGTGCCTTCTCCCCGTCTGAGATCGGCGGGCTGCTGCGCGGCGTGGACGCGGTCGCCTTGCCGTCGATGTGGTGGGACTGCGCCCCGCTGGCAGCCGCCGAGTGCCTCGCGGCGCGGACCCCGGTGCTGGTCCCGCGCCTCGGGGGTCTGCCCGAGGCCATCCGCGACGGGATCGACGGGCTCACCTTCGAGGGCCTCGACGTCGAGGACCTGGCGCGCACGCTCGATCGCCTGGCCTCCGAGCCGGGGCTGCTCGAGCAGCTGCAGGCGGGGATCTCCGAGCCGCGCGCGTTCGGCGCCTACGTCGACGAGCTGGAGGCCTATTACGGCGGCGCCCGTCCCTCCCGCGTGGACAACGCGCCCTCCGCCCACCAGATCGCCGTGCGCTGGCAGGGAGACCACGGCCGCCCGACGAGCCTCTCGATCATCAACGACCAGGTCACCGCGCGCCTGAGTGGGCCAATCCAGCGCCTCACCGCCGGGGGCGAGGCGCGCGACGTGCCCCTGCCCCACGGCGCCGACGTCGAGGTTCGCCATCAGTGGCCGCCCGACTTGCGGCCGGCCCCGGGCGGTCGCCTGGCGCTCATCCAGCCGTGGGAGTTCGGGGCGATCCCGCAGGAGTGGCTGACGCCGCTACGCAAGGCCGTCGACGAGCTGTGGGTACCGAGCGACTACGTGCGACGGATGTACGTGGAGGCCGGCGTGGACCCCGATCGCGTCGTGACCATCCCCAACGGGGTCGACCTGGACATCTTTCGCCCCGACGGCCCCGAACGCGGGCTGCCGGGCGCGGGCGAGGGGACACGCTTCCTCTTCGTGGGCGGCCTCATCGGGCGCAAGGGCGCCGACGTGCTCTTCGACGCGTGGCGCACCGCATTTGCCGGGCGCGACGACGTCACGCTGGTGCTCAAGGACTTCGGCGCCAACGACATCTATCGCAACTCCGGCCGCGAGCCGATCCGCGAGCACATCGCCTCGGGCACGTTGCCCCGGATCGTGCTCGTCGACGAGGACCTCTGCACGGACGCCGTTGCCGCGTTGTATCGCGCCTGCGACGTGCTCGTCCATCCCTATCGCGGCGAGGGGTTCGCCATGCCGGTGCTCGAGGCGATGGCCTGCGGACTGCCCGCGATCGTCACGGCCGGCGGGCCCACCGACGAGTTCCTGCCCGACGACGCCGGGTGGCGGATCAGCTCGCAGAGGGCCGACTTTCCCGAGGCTCGCATCGACACCCTCGAGACGCATGGGCGTCCGTGGGTTCTGGAGCCTGACCGCGCTCACCTGGTGACCCTGCTGCGTGAGGCCGACACGGCCGATGACGACGAGCTCGGCGCCCGCGGCCGGTCCGGTCGCGCCGCCGCGCAG
>JBAQGP010000191.1:0-1923 GCA_049287845.1 Solirubrobacteraceae bacterium
CTCCCGGCCGGCGCGCCCCCATCTCATACGGGATCGCTGACCGCACGCCTCGAGGCGGCGGCTCGGACGCGCCTGATGGCTTCTCAGCCCCCAAGGCCCTGTGCACACTGGAGTCTTGGCATCCAGCCAGCTGAGAACTTAGGATGAGCCGATGGCCGTGCTGACCGGCATCTCGCCCGTTCTTCTGGTGGCGGATCTTCAGCGCTCGGTGGACTACTTCAGCAACGGTCTGGGGTTTGAGTGCCACGTGTTCGGAGATCCGCCGAACTTCGCCACCGCCGCGCGTGACGCGGCGGTCATCCTGATCGCCCTTTCAGATCAGCCCGAGCGCCTCGTGCCTCACTGGCAGATCGTCGACAAGATGTGGGACGCGTACATCCGCGTCGACGATGTGGACACGATCTATGCCGAGCTTCAGGAGCGCGGGGTCGGCATCGACTACACCATCTACGACGCTCCACACGGCTTTCGCGAATTCGGCGTCCAGGATCCCGACGGTCACGACATCGCGTTCGGGCAACTACTCAAGGGATAGAGAACCTGCGGCCCGGCGGCTCCGTTTCGTCAAAGGGGCAGCGCAAGTTGCGGGGGTCAGCGCGCGGACGGATGTAGTGACCCGGCCACGCTTGACCAGAGCGCTTCGTTAATCGACGGTGTCAGGCTGCAAGAGATGTCCGCTCGCTGCTGCCTTCAGGTAAGCCTGGGCGTCGTAGACCCCAGAGATGTCTCCCGGCGCGGCCAGCTGAGGCCCAGGCCCAAGTACGACCTGGGCGCACCGCACCGAGCATCGCTTCTTCCCGCCGCTTCTTTCCCACATGCGAAACGGCGCCACCGCGATGGTCACGAACGTCACCTCGGCGGGAACGCTCCGGATGACACCGAGGCTTTGCGCGGCCTGCACCGACCAGAAACCGTGGTGTTCGGCAAGATAGGCGGCAGTCTGCATGTGCGTGATCCCACCGACTTGGGGCGCGAACCAGTCTTCACAGCCCCAGCGCTCGCGCCATCGTCCCTTCGGCGCCGCGGCGATTACATACCCAGCGGTCGGTCTCGCGCCGGCTTGAGCTCCGGTGATCTTGAACACGTCATGTAGAAGATGTCCGAAGTTGCTCCTGCCGACAGCCCAGCCAACCTCGGCCACCGCAGCTGGGTGCCCGCAGTTCGAACCAGATCCGGAAGTCCGGTCATAGACAGCCAGGTCCGGGCCCAACGGAGGAGGATCCCAGCCTGGGAGCGCGACTTCACGCCGGTCAGCTTCGTGATGCACCGGCCCGTGCTTCCACTGCGAACGAAGGACGTCGCATAACGCCGCTGTGAAGTTGCGCCTGGTGACCAACCCATCTGCGTGCTCGCTGACGACCCGTCCAGCGACGGTCTCCACCGCAGCCGCAAAAAGGGCATTGAGTTGCGGGACTGTCGCTGATGTCACGGCTACATCACAGCAGAACCCGACGGTCAAGACCGGATCGCGAGGACTGGGGAGGTCTGCCCGCAAGGGGATCGACCATCGGCGCTTTCACCGCCTCAAGGTCGGGCGCCGCCATCGTCTCAGCTACCAACGCGATCTCATCGCCTGATTCGGTCCAAGCAGTCCTCCCGCACGGAGATCATGTTGATGCTTTCCGGCGGTCGAGACGTCGGTTCGTTCGGGATTCAGACGGCGACGCGTCCGCCGTCGGCGGGCAGGATCGCCCCGTAGACGAAACTCGCTTCGTCTGAAGCCAGGAAGCTGACAGCGGCGGCGATCTCCTCCGGGGTGGCGCCGCGCCCGGCCGGTGTGCTTGACGCCAGGACGTCGAACATGTCGCCCATCGCGGCGCTGGCCGGAGTGCGTGTCGGTCCGGGAGCGACGGTGTTGACGCGGACGCCCTGGGCGGCGTATTCGGCGGTCCAGGCCTTGGTGAGTGATTCGACTGCGGCCTT
>JBAQGP010000192.1:0-2119 GCA_049287845.1 Solirubrobacteraceae bacterium
CCGGATCCCCCGGACCCCACCCCCCGCCCGATCTAGCGCCCAAGCGGTGGTAACCCGGCGGCAGCGCTGCGCGGGCCGATGCCGGCTCGGAAAACCCCCGCGACGAGGACCGCTACCGGGCGTAGAGCGACTCGAACAGGTCGGCGAACCGCTCGTTGACCACGCCGCGCTTGACCTTGAGGGTGGGGGTGAGCTCGCCGTCCTCGACCGTCAGGTCCCGGTCCAGGATCACGAACTTCTTGATCTGCTCGACCTGGGCGTAGTGCGCGTTGGCGCGGTCGAGCTCCTGCTGGACGAGGCCGCGGACCTCCGCGGCGGACGACAGCGCGGCCAGGTCCTCCGGGAGCCCCCGCTCCTTGGCCCACGGGAGGATCTCCTCGGGATCGAGCGTGATCAGAGCCACCGGGAACGGCCGCCGGTCTCCGTGCATGACTGCCTGGGAGATGTAGCGGCTCTGCTTCAGGTCGTTCTCGATGTTGGAGGGCGTGAGGTTCTTGCCGCCCGCGGTGATGATGATGTCCTTCTTGCGCCCGGTGATCGAGAGGTAGCCCTCGTCGTCGATCGAGCCCACGTCGCCGGTGTGCAGCCAGCCGTCGACGAGCGTCTCGGCCGTGGCCTCGGGGTTGCGCCAGTACTCGCGGAAGATGTGGGGCCCGCGGACCAGGATCTCGCCGTCGTGCTCCGCGATCCGGATCTCGACTCCTGGTAGCGGCCGCCCGACGGTGCCGAACTTGACGTGCTCCAGCGTGCACACCGTGCCCACGGCGGTCGTCTCGGTCATGCCCCAGCCCTCCAGCACGGGGATGCCGCAGGCGTAGAAGAACTCGAGGATCTCGGGCGCGATCGGCGCCGCCCCCGTGACCGCCTGGTGGATGTTGCCGCCGAACAGCCCGCGCACGCGGCCGTAGAGGGCCTCCTCGGCCCGGTCAAACGCCTGCTGCATCTCCTGGGGGATCTCCTCGCCCCGGTCGCGCCGGCGACGGACCTCGACACCGAGCTTGACGGCCTGCCCAAACCGGGCCTTCTCCTCGTCGGACCCGGCCTCGGTCATCTTCAGCGCCGCCGTGTAGAGCTTCTCGAAGATCCGCGGCACCGACGGCAGGTAGGTGGGCTTGGTGTCGATGAGCTCCGGCAGGATCTGCTTGGTGTCGCCGCCGTAGTAGACGATCGCGGTGCCCTGGTCATAGGAGGCCAGCTGGGCGGTGAGCGCGAAGGCGTGGGCCAGCGGAAGGAACAGGTAGGTCATCTCGTCGGCCGCGATGAAGGCGATCTCCTCGACCATCTCGCACACGCTCATGGCGTTGGCGTGGGTGAGCACGACGCCCTTGGGCGGCCCGGTGGTGCCCGAGGTGTAGATGATCGTGTACGGGTCCTCGGGGGCGACCCGGGACTGGCGCTCCTCGAGCTCGGCGCGGTCCCGTGCCCGCCCGCGCGAGCGCAGCTCATCCAGCGACAGGTCCCCGCCGCCACCATCGATGGACACCACGACCGCGAGCTCAGGCATCTCGTCGCGCACCTCGGCGAGCTTGGCCACCTGGGCCTCGTTCTCGCACACCACCGCTCTGGCGCCCGAGTTGCCGAGCACCCACGCGCATTCCCGCGCGGAGCTGGTGGGGTAGACGGGCACGACCACGCCCCCGGCGACCGAGATGCCGTAGCTGGCCAGCGTCCACTCGAGGCGGGTGTCGGCGAGGATGCCGACCCGTTCGCCGGGCTCCATGCCCAGCTCGGCGAGCCCCAGGGCCACCTCCCCGATGGCCTCCACGACCTCGGCGTAGGTGAGCTCGCGCCACTCACCATCGACGCGATGGCGCGCCGCCAGGCGATCGCCGAACCGCTGCGCCGCCGAACTGGGCAGGGCGGTGACGGTGGCGGCAATCGCACGGGTGCTGTCGGTCATGGTTCTCCTCTCCGGCGCGGCCACGGGTGTGCTGCGCGCCTCAGGGCACGTGACGGAATTATCTGCGCTCCGTGGATCATCCGCCGTCCGCGCCCGAGCGCAGCCCGGCGGCCACCGAGCTCCACAGCGTGACGTGAGGGCGCGGCCGCGCCCGCGATGAGGCCGTGCCGGCGCGGCCGGTGGAGATCGCCTGCGTGGCCTCGGGGCTCGTGGCAAAGC
>JBAQGP010000193.1:0-5102 GCA_049287845.1 Solirubrobacteraceae bacterium
GGATGGGACTTCGCGGCGGGCGCGGCCAACGCGACGCACACCGCACAGACCATGAGGACCGCTACGGCCCACATGATGCGGGTGAAGAGGCGGTTCATCCGCCCCCAGTCGGCAAATAGCAGTGGATTCATCGTTCCTCAGCTTCGGATACCCAGCCCGGTGCCGTGCACACACGTTCGGTCGCACGGCGGCGTTTCATTTGTCAGACCGTGCGGGCCTACCCCGGCCGCCACAGGGCCAATCGCAGCCGGCTCCGGTCAGTGGTGGCGCATGGCACACGGGCGCTGTGTGCTGCTCCGCACACACGGTCTGAGCAGCCGCAGACCGGGTAAATACAGTCGTGCCGGCCGCGACTGGTGCGTGGCGCGGTGATAGAGGTCAAGACGGCAGGCGATCGCGCAGCGGTCTTCTGACGGGCCCGAGGTTTTCACTGAAGCCCAACGGAAGGAGTAACTGTGCTTTCACGCTCGTTGCCCCATCGACGCACGCCCGACCTCAGCCTCTCCGATTCCGAAGAGCTGATGGCGCGGTGGTGTGAGCACCGCGATCATGCCGCCCGCGAGGAGCTGTTCAAGCGCTTTCTACCGCTGGCGCGCAAGCTCGCCGGCCGCTACAGCAACCCCCATGAGCCGCTCGAGGATCTCGTGCAGGTGGCTTCGGTGGGCCTGCTCGGCGCCATCGACCGCTTTGACCCCGACCGCGGCGTCCGGTTTCCGGCCTTCGCCATCCCGACCATCCTGGGGGAGCTCAAGCGCTACTTCCGTAACACCGGGTGGTCGGCTCACGTGCCCCGGGGCGCCCAGGAGCTGTCGCTTCGCGTGGCCGCGGCCATTCGCCAGATCGAGTCCCGGTCGGGCCGTCATCCACGAGTGGCCGAGCTCGCCGAGTACCTCGAGCTCCCGCCCGAGGATGTCCTCACGGGCCTCGATGCCGGTTCTGCGCACTACTCGGTTTCGCTCGACGCGCCGCTGTCGGCCGGCGAGGACGAGGAGCACCTCGACAGCCTCGGCGACAGCCTGGGTGACGTGGACCAGAGCTATGGGTTGGTCGAGGCGAGTATCTCGCTGTCGGTCGCGCTGGGGCACCTGCCGCATCTCGAGCGCCAGGCGCTGACGCTGCGCCTCGAGCGGGACATGAAGCAGACCGAGATCGCGCGGGAGCTCGGTTGCTCGCAGATGCAGGTCTCACGGCTGCTGCGCCGGGCGTCCTCGCGGCTGCACGCCATGACCGATCCGCAGCTGAACGGCGCCCAGAGCGACCCGGGCGTCGAAGCCACCGGCTGATCAGGCCTGGGGTTCGCCGGCGCCGGTGAGTTGGGCCAGCTCCCGCAGCAGTTGATCCATGCCGGCGATCTCGTAAAAGCGCCGCTGGCGCCCGGCCCCGCCCTCGCGCTTCAGCACGTCCCGCACGCGCTCCAACTCGCTCTCGCAACCCAGGTCACCGGCGTGGCGTCGGGCGAGCGCCAGCGCCTCATCGAGCAGCTCGTGCACGGGGCGCAGAGCTCCGCTGGCATCCGGGAGGCGAGCTCGGGTGCCGAAGCGTGCGGCGCGAAACAGCCCCTCCTCAAGGATCTCGGGTGACGGACTGTCGCCGGGCGCGCGCTCGGCAGCATCGCGAGCCAGGCAATGCGTCAGGGCCACGATGGCCGCGGCGTCCTCGAGTGACGCCTGGGCATCCAGCGCGCGAACCTCCACGGTGCCGAGTCGCGGGTGGGGACGCAGCTTCCACCAGAACCAGGTGTAATCCTCGACATCAGCGGCTCGCGCCAATACCGTCGCGAGGTCGGAGAAGTCGTCGAGGTCGCGCAGAGCCCGGGGAACGCCGGAGCGTGGCCAGGCCCGCAGCGTCACCTCGCGCGCCGAGGCCAGCCCTGTGTCGCGTCCGTGGCGAAACGGTGAGTTGGCGGCGAGCGCGTGGAGCAGCGGCAGATGGGCGCGCAAGCCGTTGAACGCCCGGATCGCGGTGCTCGCCTCGGGCATGCCGATGTGCACGTGAAGACCGCCGACGGGAGTGACCACCGCATCGCCGAGCAGGTAGCGGATGCGCTCATAGCGGTCCTTGTCGGTTATCTCCGCCTCGCCCTCGGCGGCCGAGGGGTGCGTCCCTGCGCCCATGATGCCCGCGCCCGTCGCGCGCACGGCCCGGCGCATCGCCCCCAGCCCGTCGATCGCCTCGCGCGCCGTGGCGCACACGTCGCTGATGAGCTCGACCTGGCACGCATGCAGCTCCTGCTCGACTCGTCCCTCCACCTCGCCGACGCGGTCGAGCACCGCGGCGGACGCGTTGGCCTGACGGCCGGTGACGGGATCGACGAGGAACAACTCCTCCTCGACGCCCAGCGAGAACGGCTGCCCCGCGCCGAACCGGTGTCCGCTCTGCCCGGGCTCGGTCACGCTGATCACCTACCCGGGGGCGGCGCGACGAAACGGGCGGGCAGCTCAGCCCTCGCCGGCGGGGACGGGGTCGGTCGCGCGTGCGGCCGCAGTGGGTGCGTGGGCGGGGCGGCGGCAGACGCGGTGCAGCAGGATGAGCGTGCCCATGTAGATGAGGCAGTCCCCGGCACTGAGCACGTTGGGAAACGGCCCCGGCCACGGGATGACATCGCCGAGCCACAGCAGGTGCGGATGGCTCAGCGGTGCGGAGTTCTCAAAGCCGGGGCCGAGGTGCAGGCCGGCGAGGCGCTCGGCCGTCCTGGAGGCCGCCATCTGCCCGCCGTTGACGGTGATGACCAGTGCGTTGAGGAAAGCCCCGAGGCCGATGACCTTGACGCCGGGCAGCCCGCGGTTGCACCACAGGAACACGCCGATGAGCCCGTAGGTGGCGATGTGGACGGCCCTGTGCAGCTCCTCGTGGCCGTCGGGGAGGATGGTCGTGATGATCACCTGGATGGCCAGGGCCGCCACCGGCACCCACGTACCGCTCAGGCGGATGCAGGCCAGACGACCGAGGCGCCCTCCGGTGAGCGGCACCGACGCCAGGCACAGCAGCGCAAGGACGATGAGGATCATGCCGCCTGCCCCACCGCAGGCACCGGCGAGGCGATGGCGGCCCATTCGCCGCCCGACATGCTGCGGAAGTCCAGCAACCAACGGGTGGCGTCGGGCCCGGCCAGCGGATGGCTGATCGCGTAGCCCTGAGCCGCGTCGCAGCCCAGCGCCTCCAGCTCGGGAAGCATCGACCAGTCCTCGACCCCTTCGGCGACGGCGCGGAGTCCGAGGTGATGGGCGAGGTCGATGGTGGAGTTGACGATGACCTTCTCGCTGGAGCCCGCCGACATGCGGCTGACGAACGAACGGTCGATCTTGACCTCCGCGACGGGGAGGTCGGCCAGATAGGCCAGCGACGAGTAACCGGTTCCGAAGTCGTCGATGGAGATCTCGCAGCCAAGCGCCTCGAGCTCGCGCAGCACGGTGCGGGCCGTCACCGGGTCGGACATCAGGGCGGTTTCGGTCACTTCGAGCTTGAGGCACCTCGGCGGGACGCTGGTGCGGCGCAGGGCGGCCACGACCTGCTGAGTGAAGCTCTGGTCAACCAGCACCTGGGCGGAGATGTTGACCGCGACGGAGATCTCGAGGCCGATGGCATGCCAGTCGGCGACCTGCAGCAGCGCCACCTCCATCACCCGCTGCGTGAGCGGCTTGATCAGGTTGGTGGCCTCGGCCATGCGCACGAAGGAGCTGGGCGGCAACACGCCCAGGCGCGGATGATCCCAGCGCACAAGCGCCTCGACGGCCATGACCTCCCGGCTGCGCAGATCCAGCTCGGGCTGGTACCAGAGGACGATCTCCTCGCTGGCCACGGCCGTGCGCAGCTCGGCGGTGAGGGCCAGCTTGGCCGGGCTGTGGTGGTCGTGGCGCTCGTCATAGAGGGCTACGTCAGAGCGGGTCTCCTTGGCCCGGTACATGGCCACGTCGGCCTTCTGGAGCAGCGTCTCGACACCGTGGCCGTGCTCCGGGAACAGGGCGATGCCGACACTGGCCTGGACATCGACCACCATCTCCTCGAGCTCGAAGGGGTCGCGCAGGGAGTCGGCGATGCGGTGCGCCAGCGCGACCGCCTCCTGGCGATCCCCGCTGGGGTGGATCACCGCGAACTCGTCGCCACCGAGGCGCGCGATCTGGCCGCGATGGCCGATCACCTGCTTGAAGCGCTGCGCGACCTGGATGAGGAGCAGGTCGCCGTAGCGGTGGCCCAGCGTGTCGTTGACCTCCTTGAAGCGGTCGAGGTCCATGAGCAGAACCGACGCGAGAACGCTCTTGTCCTCGATCGCCGCCGAGATCGTCTCGTGGAACGCGGTGCGGTTGGGCAGGCCGGTGAGCGCGTCGTGGCGCGCCTCGTGCTCCGAGCGGGCGCTCTGGTGCACCGAGTTGTACATCGCCAGGACCGGCGCCAGGCAGAGCGGAACGATCACGACGGTGTAGGCGGCCGCGGCGAGGACGATCGGAGCGACCAGCAGCACGACACCGCCGGTGATGATCACGAAGGAGACGCTGCCGCGGAAGTAGCGGACGATCGGGACGTTCTGGTAGGCCGCCACCGCCGAGCCCACCACAAACGCGTTGACCAAGAAGAACGCGGCCGCTCCGATCAGCATGGCCGGGAGCTGACGGCTCGCGAAGGGGTGCAGGACGTCGAGGCGCGGCGAGACAGAGATGGCCCGGACGACCAACCAGGCCGCGATCATCGACAGCGTGTACTGCCCCAGGTTGAAGCGGACCCGCCAGGCCGGCTTCTGGGATGTGATGTCCTGGAGGACCGAGGCGGCCCCCTGGGCGAGCAGAGCGGGGCCGAGACCCCCGAGCATCAGGAGCGCCATGGCGAACGACGCCGAGAGCGTGAGCTCCTCGTCATCGCCCCGGCGGGGAATCTTGACCGGCAGCATCTCGCCGAGTACGACGCCGCCGCCGAGCACGGCGAACGTCAGCGGGTCATCCTGGAGGTAGCGCAGGTGAAGGTCGCCTACGAGCAGGGCGACAGCCGCGATGCTGACCACGAAGACCGCTTCACAATAGACCCGGACCTTCGGGATGCCACGCATCGCAATAGCTCTCTCTCACCCAACAAGAAACGGAAAGGGCGCGCCATCACGGTCGGCGTGACGG
>JBAQGP010000194.1:0-6479 GCA_049287845.1 Solirubrobacteraceae bacterium
GCCCTCGGCGATCTCCGGCGCCGCGAACGGTGCCGCCACCATCGCCACCAGGCTTGCCGTCACCGCGACGTCCTTGGCGAGCTCGCCGAACGTCTTCCAGCTCGGATGCTCGATGAAGTTGATGACCGCCTTGCCCGACACCAGGTCCCAGACGCTCTTGCCGATTCCCTTGGCGACGCCTTCGACGAAGTTGCCGATGCTGTGCATCATGCTCGAGAACCAGCCCTGGGAGGGTGCGATGCCGGCGGCATCCGAGACGGCCGTCCGCGCCTGACCCCGGACGGTGTCGAAGTCGTCGAGCAGCGACATGCCGCGGCTCTGCAGGCCCGAGACCTCATCGTGCAGACGCCCCGTGCTGCCGCCGGCGGACTGGACCGCGTTGTGGGCGTCAACCACCGCCGGGGTCGTGATGGTGGCATGTGGCGCCGAGGTCGCAGCGGTGAGATCGCTCTTGGCCGTCGCCAGCTGGCTCTGCGCCGAGGACAGGTCGGACTGAGCGGCCTTCAGCTCGGAGACCAGCGCGCGGAACTTGCTCTGGATGGGGCCCAGGGCGGCGCCGTAGGTGTCCAGCGCGGTGGCGACGTTGCCATAGGAGTGCTGGACCTTGTCCAGATCGCCGGGCAGCTTGCCCACCTGGGCGCGGAACGCCTCGGCGGCCCCGCCTGTCCAGGTGGCGTCGTTCTGGGCGCCGCGCAGTCCTGCCGCTGCGGTCCGGGCCTGGCCTGTGACGGTGTGAAAGCCGCTGGCCAGGGTCGCCAGCTCCCCGGTGTCGGCGGCCAGCAGCCTGCCGGCGCGTGGATCTGAGAGAGGATCGGCCATCCCTGATCACTCACCTTGCGCACACGCAGCGGAGATCGCCTGCTCGGACTTGCCGTAGCCGGCGGCCGCCGCGTCGAGTCGCTCGATGACCTTGCTCATGTGGTCACCCAACTGTCCCAGTCCGTAGTTCCAGTGGCTGCAGAAGTGCTCGATCTCGCCCTCGAGGTCGCCGCCGCCCAGGAGCCCCTCGTACCCCGTCGCCACGCCGTGCATGCCTTCCATCTCGGAGTGGATGCCGGACAGGGTCGAGGAGAGCTCCTGAAGCGTTGCCGGATCGACGGTGAATGTCGTCATCGGCGGTCTAGTGCCGCATCGGAGTGGCCAGGATCACCCGGTCAGCCCATCGAGGAGCGGATGGCGTCCTCGGTCTGCTGGTACTGGGTGCCGGCGTTGGCGAGCAGGCGGCTGATGCCGTCCAGGGCGTCCTTGAGGCCGGCGGCCGAACGCTGCCACTCGTCCCACAGCGCGTGAAACTGACCCGAGGCGGCACCCTGCCACTCGCCGCCGACGATGCCGAGGACTTCGCCCTGCATCCGCGCGAGCTGGTCCTGGATGCTGTTGGACCCCGTCGCGACGTTTGAGGAGAGGCTGTGCAGTTCCTCCGCGGTGACCTTGATGAGACTCATGTGAAACACCCTCCGTACTGGTCTGGGAAGCGCCGTAGGACACGACGCACGCGGAGTATCACCTCAGACCAAGCACCCTGAAAGTGGCCCAGGGTATGAACCCCGCCATACCATAGGGCCGCGTCGCCGCTGGGGATCTGGCCTCCAGCGGGGGCTAGAGCCGGCCGACTTCGCCCCGGAGCGTCTTCTCGTCGCTCAGCATCGTGTTGAAGGCGTGCGTCCAGGCCGCCGCCTTGTGGGCGCGTCCGGCGGCGGCGAGCCGCTTGTAGTCGCCGGCGATCGTCGTCAGCGTCTTGGCCAGCGGCGCCGCCGCCGGCGTCTTTGACTGCAGCGGCGTGACCTTGCCCGCGGCTGAGGCGTAGGCCTTCTGGACCGTGACGATGTCACGGACCTGCGTCGTGGGGGTGTGTTCATTGAGGAGCCGGGTGAGGTTGCGCGCGCGGGTCAGCGCCAGGCTCTGGAGGATGCCGTCGAGCCGCTCGTTGGCGGCGAGCGTGGCGGCGGTCTTCTGCCGTGCCGCGGCGGCGCGCTGCTGCGCGGCGCGGATCTGAGCTCGGGTCGGTCCGCGGTGGACGGGCTTGCCGGATCCCGCCAGGATCACGCCCACGACCGCCGCGACGATCATGGCCGCCACGATCGCCACCGCGATGACCCGGCGCCGCAGCACATCGGGGGACACGGGCCCGTCATCCTCATCGACGTCGCGATGGCGCCGGGCCAGCCGGAACATCGTGGTGTTGTTGCGCGCCCGACGCTTGGCGGGCGCGACCGTCGGCGGCGGGGTGTGCGCCGAGGGGCCCGAGATCGTCTGAGGCACCGAGGGGCGGCCGGCCGCTGCGTGTCCCCCGGACGGCTCGCCGGTCTCACCGGTCTCCGGCGCCGGGATATCGAGCTCGACAGAGCGGAAGGAGGCGGGGGTGAGCGGGCGCCGGACGCGCGGAGGATCGTCGTCGAGCGTGAGGCGGGCCTCGCGGCGCCAGCGCGGCCCCAGCAGCTCGAGCACGACGTCCTCGAGCGCCACCCACGCCTCGTCGGCAGACTGGAAGCGGTCCTCGGGTCGCTTGGCCAGCATCTTCTCCAGCCACTGAGCCACGTCCTCGTCGACGTCGGGGGCCACCGAACGCACGGACGGGACCGGCTCGTGGACATGGCGATAGAGCACGGCCACGGGGGTGTCGGTCTCGTCGAACGGCACCTGTCCGGTGAGCAGCTCCCAGGCCACGACACCCAGGGAGTACAGGTCCGTGGCCGGGGTCAGATCCGAGCCCAGCGCCTGTTCTGGCGACATGTAGGCCGGGGTCCCGATCGTGGTGCCCGCCACGGTCACCACGGCACGGGTGGCCGCCTTGCTGTAGGCGCGGGCGACGCCGAAATCGGCGATCTTGACCCGGCCATCGAGCGCTACCAGCAGGTTCTCGGGCTTGAGATCGCGGTGCACGATCTGGTGCGCCTCACCGTGGGAGAGCCCCGCCAACACGCCCTCGAGCACCCCGGCGATCTGGGCCGTCGAGAGGCGGCCGATGTACTGGCGCAGCGAGCCGTGGGGCAGGTATTCCATCGCGATGTAGGGCACCGCCCCGTCCTCGAAGTATTCGTGGACGGTGACGATGTTGGCGTGGTTCATCGATCCCGCCAAGCGGGACTCCTCGACGAAGCGCTCACCGAAGCTCGTATCGGCCAGGTGGAAGGGCGCGAGCTCCTTGAGCGCGACGTGTCGCTGCAGATCCCTCTGTAGGGCGAGGTATACGACGGCTGCGCCCCCACGCCCGATGACTTCGAGCAGGTCGAACCGACCCACCCGCTTGAGCACTTCCTGCATTGCGCTTAGGAGTCTGCCACCGTTAGCCCGATGCTATGCACGGTCTGTCACCGCCAGGTGCCGCGGACCGACCCCCGTTGCCGCTCGTGCGGGACGCCGCGCGACGGTGCGGTGCATCTCGATCTGGTGCTCCCAGGAGGTCAGCGGTTGCCGCTCGATCGCCCGCTGGTGATCGGCCGTGCTCCGGCGTCGGATCTCGTTCTGGACGACCCAAGTGTCTCGCGCTCGCATGCGGAGATCGTTGTCGACGAGGCGGGCGCAACCCTCCAGGACGTGGGGTCCAGCTATGGGACATTCGTCGACGGCCGGCCGCTCGCCGGGCCGGTCGTGCTGTCTGACGGGATGCACATCGAGCTGGGCGATTGCCGCCTGGACGTGGCCGAGCGCGTCGATCGCGCCGCCGCGGGCATGACGGTGTCGGTGCCGGCGGGGATCAGCCTGATCGTCGAGCAGCCGGGTGTGCGCCGGGCGCGCCTGCGCGGACAGCAGAACCGCAAGCCCAAGCTGCGCTCGGGCTGGTCGCTCAAGCGCCTGGAGGAGTCCGAGGCCGTGGGCGGGGCGCGCTTCGTGCTCAAGGATCACCGTTCGTCGGTGATGGTCCGTCTGGCGACCGAGGAGGCCGAGATGGCCCAGCTGCTCGACGGTGACCGCGACCTGGTGTCCCTGCTCGGCGAGGCCGCGGCGCGCTGGGGCGCGAACGGGCCTGCCCGCTTGGCCCGGCTCCTGGCGGAGCTGGCCGACAAGGGCCTGCTCGCCGATGTCGATTCCGACGCGGCGGCGAGCGGCGCGATGCCCTGGTTGGCCCGCCTCATCCGGCCGCGCGAGCGGGAGCTGCCCGGGGTGCCCCAGGCCATGGCGGCGGTGTATCGCCGAGGTGGCTGGCTGCTGTTCAGCTCCGCCGCGCTCGGGGTGCTGGCGGTCATCGCCCTAGGGGGTCTGGTCGCGTTCGCCGCCCTGATCATCGGGCGCTACGGGACTCCGTTCGTGGTCGCCCGGCGGGTGGGGCTCGGGGCGCTGGTGTTCGTCGTCGCGCGCTTTGCCCTCGTCGTCTGCCACGAGCTTGCCCACGGCCTGATCGCCGAGTCGTTCGGACGCCCCATCTCGCGCGCTGGGATCAAGGTGGCTCTGGTGTTTCCCTACGTATTCGTGGACACCACCGACGCGTGGTTCGAGTCCCGCCGCCGGCGCATGATGATCAGCCTGGCCGGGCCCGCCTCCGACGTCATCCTCGGCGGCGCCTTCGCGCTGGCCTGCCTGGTCACCGCGCCGGGCAGCGTCCGGGACATCCTCTTTCAGGTGGCCTTCGGCGGGTATGTCGGGGCTCTGTTCAACCTCAACCCGCTGATGGAGCGCGACGGCTACCACGTGCTCGTCGATCTGCTCCAGGAGCCCGGGCTGCGCCGCCGTGCCACCCGGCACCTGCACGAGGTCCTCTCTGGGCGCGGACCCGCGGACTCCGGGCGCCTGCTCGGCTACGGGATCGCCTCGCTGGTCTGGTCGGTCCTCACCGTGGCCTTCGCCGTCGTGCTGTCGCTGCGCTACTACCCCATCCTCGCCAAGCTGGCTCCCCCGGCGCTGGTGTGGACGGTGCTGTCGGCGTTCTACCTCGTGCTTGCGCTCCCGCTCGCCGTGCAGCTTCTTCGCCCGCTCTGGACCCGGGTGTATCGGGCGCGCCCGGAGGCCGTGGCTCGCTAGCCTTGGGCTGGATCCCCTGAGAGCGGCACGAGGAGCAGGTATGGGAACCGTCGAGCAGACCACGGCGACCGAGAGCAACGGTGCGGCGTCGCGCACCATCGCCGTCGAGAACCCGGCGACGGGGCAGCTCATCACCACGGTGCCGGTGCTGGGCGCCGAGGAGCTGGAGGCGATGGCGCGGCGCGCCCGGCAGGCCCAGCCCCAGTGGCAGGCGATCGGTTTCGACGGCCGGGCCCGGATCATGCGCCGCGCGCAGAAGTGGATGCTCGACAACGCCGACCGTGTCCTCGAGTCCGTCGTCCGCGAGTCGGGCAAGACCTACGAGGACGCCCAGCTCGCGGACCTGGGCTACACCGTCACCGCGCTCGGCTTCTGGGCCAAGGAGGCGGCCAAGTACCTTGCCGACGAGCGCGTCTCATCGTGGAACAACCCGGTGGCGGCCGGCAAGAAGCTGGTCATCCGCTATGTGCCGCTCGGCGTGGTCGGGGTCATCGGGCCCTGGAACTACCCCATCGCCAACTCCTTCGGTGACTGCATCCCGGCGCTGATGGCCGGCAACAGCGTCATCCTCAAGCCCAGCGAGGTCACGCCGCTGAGCTCGGTGCTGATGGCCGACATGATGCGCGAGTGCGGTCTGCCGGATGACGTCTTCCAGGTCGCCACCGGCGACGGTGGCACCGGAGCGGCGCTCATCAGCCAGGTGGACTGCGTCATGTTCACGGGCTCGAGCCGCACCGGCAAGGCGGTGATGCGGGCGGCCGCCGATTCGCTCATTCCCTGCTACCTGGAGCTCGGCGGCAAGGACCCGATGCTGGTATGCGCCGACGCCGACATCGAGCGGGCCGCCAACGCCGCGACCTTCTACTCGATGAACAACGGGGGGCAGGTGTGCATCTCCGTCGAGCGCTGCTACGTCGAGGAGCCGATCTACGACGAGTTCGTGGCGCGCGTCACCGACAAGGTACGCGCGTTGCGCCAGGGGGAGCCCACCGGCATCGGCACCGTGGACGTGGGCGCGGTCATCTTCCCGCCCCAACTCGACATCGTCGACGAGCACGTGCGTGATGCCGTCGCCAAGGGCGCCAAGGTCCTCACCGGCGGCCATCCGCATTCAGAGCGCGGTCGCTACTACGAGCCCACGGTGCTCGTCGATGTCGACCACTCCATGCGGCTCATGCAGGAGGAGACGTTCGGCCCGACGCTGCCGATCATGAAGATCGCCAACGCCGAGGAGGGCGTGCGGCTCGCCAACGACTCGGCCTACGGGCTCCAGGCCAGCGTGTGGACCAACGACGCCGACCGCGGCGAGGAGCTGGCCCGGCGCATCGAGGCCGGAGTGGTCTGTGTCAACGACGCCCAGATCAACTACTCGGCGCTCAACCTGCCGATGGGCGGCTGGAAGTCCTCGGGCCTGGGCACGCGGCATGGCGCCAACGGGGTTCGCAAGTACACCAAGACCCAGTCGCTGCTGGTGACGCGCCGCGCGCCCTTCAAGCGCGAGCCGTTCATGTTCCCCTACA
>JBAQGP010000195.1:0-9737 GCA_049287845.1 Solirubrobacteraceae bacterium
CGGTGGGCCGGCGCGATGGCAGTCGCGGAGCCACCCGGCGACGACGAGGTGCACGCCCCCCGCGAGATCCCGGCGTTCGAGCGGCGGGCCCAGTTGCGCGACGAGCGCCACCGACTGGTGTCCGAGCTGCGCCGGCGCGATGGGACCAGCCACCGCGAGATCAACGCCTGGCTGAACCGCAAGCTCGGCATCAGCAGCGTGGAGGAGGCGACGCTGACCGAGCTGGAGCGCTCGGTGGAGCTGTTGGTGGGCAAGCTCACGGGGCGCCGCTGAGCCCGCCGTCAGGGCGGGCGCTGAACCGGCCGTCAGGAGCGCGAATAGCTCGAGGGCATGCAACGGCGGACCTCCGGCTAGGGGCGGATTGGATTGAGGCGTCAGGCGAGGCGCTATAAGCTCGGCGCGGGGTCCGTCGCTCAAGAGGAGAGAACCAGTGTCACAGTCCTTCGGTTTCGTCATCCGCCGCGGCGCTCTCGCCGCCGGTGCAGCGCTCGTCATCGCCGTGCTCGGAGTTGGTGCCGCGCAGGCGGCGATCGGACCCTACGTGTCGCTGGGGGATTCCTACACCGCTGCGCCTCTGGTGCCCAACCCCACCGGCAACCCCATCCTCTGCGGGCGCTCGACCAACAACTATCCGTCGGACGTCTCCCGCGTGCTATCACCCACGAGCTTCACCGACGCCAGCTGCTCCAGCGCGACCACCGACGACATGACCCAGTCCCAGAGCCTGGAGGGCGGCCTTCAGACCGCGCCGCCCCAGTTCGACGCGCTCAGATCAAACGACGCGCTGGTGAGCGTCGGTATCGGCGGCAACGACGCCGGGCTGATCGGGGTCGCGGAGGAGTGCGCCAAGCTGGACATCGTGCGGCCGTTCGGCTCGGCCTGCAAGAACCACTACAGCTCAGGCGGCAGCGATTCCAACATGGCCAAGATCACCGCCACCGGACCCAAGGTCGCGGCGGTCATCCAGGGAATCCACGCGCGCGCTGCGCAGGCCGAGGTGCTGGTCGTGGGCTATCCCGACGGGCTGCCTACCAACGGGTCGAGCTGCTGGCCCCTGGTGCCGATCTCCGCCGGCGACATCAAGTACATCAACTCGCTGGAGACCGCACTGAACTCCGTGCTCAAGAGCACGGCCGCCGCCAACCACGTCAAGTACGTGGATACGTTCAGCTCGAGCGTGGGTCATGACGCGTGCAAGTCGCCAGGCACCGCATGGGTCAACGGGATCGTCCCGACCTCGGCGGCGTTCCCGCTGCACCCCAACCAGGCCGGCGAACAGAACATGGCCAACCAGGTGCTCGCGGACCGGTAGCCATGACTCCCGATCTCACCGATATGGCTGTTGGCGGTATCCGCACGCTGCGGGAGTTCACGCAACGCATCCCGTTCGGCGGCGGCATCCTCGCCGAGTCGCTGCACGACGCCGTCAGGGGCAAGGTGATCATGATCACGGGCGCGTCGTCAGGGATCGGCGAGGCGGCGTCGCTGCGGATCGGCAAGGCGGGCGGCAAGCTGCTGCTCGTGGCGCGCACCAAGGAGAAGCTCGACGCGGTGGCCGAGCAGGTGCAGGACGTGGGCGGCACCGGATTCGTGCACACGTGTGATCTCTCGGAGCCCGACGACGTCGAGCGTATGGCCGGGGAGGTCCTGGCCCAGCATGGTCACGTCGACATCCTGGTCAACAATGCGGGCAAGTCGATCCGCCGGTCGGTGGACCGCTCGTATGACCGGTTCCACGACTACCAGCGGACGATGGCGCTCAACTACTTCGCCCCGGTCAAGCTCATGCTCGATCTGCTGCCGGTCATGCGCGAGCGTGGCAACGGCCACATCATCAACATCTCCACGATCGGGCTGCAGATCAACACGCCACGGTTCGCCGCCTACCTGGCCTCCAAGGCCGCGCTGGATGCCTTCAGCCGGTCCATCGGCCCCGAGGTGATCGGCGACGGCGTGCACATCACGACCGTCTACATGCCGCTGGTCCGCACCCCGATGATCGCGCCCACCAAGATCTATGACCGGCTGCCGACGCTCAACCCCGAGCAGGCCGCCGGGATGATCTGCGAGGCGATCCGCAAGCGCCCCAAGAAGATCGCCACCACACTGGGCAACCTCGGGCAGCTCACCTACGCGATCGCCCCAGGCGCACAGGACATGGTCGTCAATCGCGCCTACCAGCTCTTCCCCGAGGACGGCAAGCCCATCGACCGCCGCACGGAGGCCGAGCAGCGCGCGTTCGCGCAAGCCACTCGCGGAGTGCACTGGTAGCCGCGGCCGCGGCCGGCGCCTGACGCCGGGCGAGATCCGCTCCGCGCCCACTAGCCGGCGAGCAGGGCGCCAAACGAGTCGGCGCCGATGTTGCCCCCGGACAGCACGACGCCGACGCGCTGACCCGCCACCGCAGGCGTACCCGCGAGCAGCGCGGCGAACGCGCACGCACCGCTGGGCTCGACCACCAGCTTCATACGCTCGAACAGAAAGCGCATCGCCGCGACGATCTGGGCGTCGGTCACCGTGACGACGTCGGCGGCAAGGGCCTTGATGATCGGCCAGGTGAGCTCGCCCGGGGCGGCGGCCTGCTGGCCGTCGGCGATCGTCCGGCCGACGTGGATGCGCACGCGCTCGCCGGCGGCCAGCGATCGGGCCACGTCATCGCCGGCCTCGGGCTCGACCCCGATCACGCGCGTCCGCGGTGAACGGGCGGCGCAGACGGTGGCACAGCCCGCGATGAGCCCGCCGCCGCCCACCGGCACCATGAGCACATCGAGGTTCGGCACGTCGTCGAGCAGCTCGAGCGCAAGCGTGCCCTGGCCCGCCATCACCAGGGGGTTGTCGAAGGGGTGCACCAGCACCATGCCGCGCTCGGCAGCGAGCTGATGGACCAGCTCCTCGCGGTCCTCGCCGTAGCGCTCGTACTCCACAACCTCCGCGCCGTAGCCCTCGGTGGCGGCGCGTTTCAGCGCGGGCGCGTCACTGGGCATGAGGATGACCGCGCGCGTGCCGCACAGCCGCGCGGCGAGCGCGACCGCCTGGGCGTGGTTGCCTGAGGACACCGCGCACACCCCGCGCGCCAGGTCATCGGCTGACAGCGAGGAGATCGCGTTGTAGGCGCCGCGGAACTTGAACGCCCCCATGCGCTGGAACGTCTCACTCTTGATGAACACTCCCGCGCCCGTGCGCTCGTCCAGAGTGGAGGAGGTCAGCACCGGGGTCCGGTGGGCAATGCCCGCTAAACGCGCAGCCGCGCGCTGGACGTCGTCGAGCTCGATGGCGCGATCAGGCAGCTCGGCTGGTCCTGCCGGCATCTCGCATCAGCCGGCCGACCGGGACCGCGGTGAGGTGCTCCTCGCGCAGCCCTTCAAGCAGCTTGGTCAGCAGAGGCTCCACCGCCCGGGCGCTGCCCACGCTGAACTCGACTACCTCTCCGGGCCGCAGCGATCCGAGCGAGTCGTCCTTGTCCTGGAGCCGGACGGCCCCCTGCACCAGCTTGCCGCCGGCACCGTTGGCGACCAGCCACTGGCCCAGGCTCGGGCCGTTGGAGGCATACAGGAAGTGGTGCTGGTATCCCATCAGCTCCAGCAGCTTGTGCAGCTGTCCCCGGGCGCCGAGCCAGCGCACCAACCCTGACTTGGGCAGACGGGGCACCGCCTGATCGTGATTGCTCGAGACGGTGGTCACCACTGGCCACGAGGGCTTGCCGACGGCAAATGAGGCGTGCAGGCCGTAGGCGGAGAGGGTGCGAGCCACCGCCGGCACCTGGGAGGCCGGGGTGTCAATGAGCACGCCCACCTCGGGCTGGTCGGTGGTGACGACGGTCACCGGCCGGATGTGGGTGATGTGGGAGACCACCGTGTAGGAGACACCGGTGGTCAGGGCAAAGCCGGCGAACGCCACCATCGCGGTGAGGCTCGTGGCCGCGCGAACGGTGCGGACGCGCCAGCGGGGCAACGGAACCGCGCGCCGCTCATCAGACAGGATGAGCGAAGCGGTCGACGGGCGGCGGGCAAAGCGGGGGTCGGGCTCGGGCCGGTGCTCCAGCGCGCGGGTGATGGCAGGCACGAGATCGGCCTCGTGGTGGGCGACCTGGGCCAGCTTGAAGCGCTCGAGGGCGGCGTTGGTGGCGCGCACGTGGCCGTACCCGAAGCCGTAGGAGACAACCGGGCACCCGCGGATGATCGCCTCGAGCACGGTGAGACCGGCGCTGGAGTGCACGAGCGCGTCGGCGGCGGCCAGCACGTCGCCCATCCGGTCGGTGAACCCCATCACGCGCAGTCGCGGCTCGTCGCCGAAGCGGCCGACCACCTTGGCGCGCAGCGTGTCGTTGCGACCGCACAGGCAGAGCACGGTGGCGTCCTCGAACTCCAGCGCCGCGCGGGTCGCGCCGACGAGGTCGCCGACCCCCCACCCGCCGCCGGAGACCGCGATCACGCGGCCGCTGGCCGGTAGGGCGAGCGCCTTGCGCGCCTCCTCGCGTGAGCGGGCGGCCAGGAACGCCGCCGCGGTCGGCGGCTTGGCCCAGCGCACGCTGCCGGGCCCCGCAATCCTCTCCACCTCCTCGGTGGACTCCGGATGGGTGATGAAGTGCAGGTCGATCCCGGGATGGGCCCAGAACTGCAGACCCGCCAGATCGGTGATCGAGGAGTAACAGGGGACGTCGAGGCGCCGTTTTCGTCGCAGCTCGCCGAGGACCGCGGTGACTCCGGGATAGGTCGAGACGATCACGTCAGGATCGTGAGCGCGGATGAGACGCATGAGCCCGCGGCGGCCGAACGCCGTCAACAGCCTGCGCGACAGCCACCGCGTCGGCCCGAAGTTCATGAACAGCCGGTACTGGAGGTCGAACAGCCACGGCACGAACGTGAACATGAAGGCCGAGTTCTCCCGCAGGAGCTTGGTGAGAATCGGCCCCATGGCGGGCAGGCCGTTGACGATCGACACCAGGGCGTCGGGGTCCTCGTCCTTGAACTCGCGCGCGACCGCACGCGCGGGC
This sequence comes from Solirubrobacteraceae bacterium, assembly GCA_049287845.1. Taxonomy (GTDB): domain Bacteria; phylum Actinomycetota; class Thermoleophilia; order Solirubrobacterales; family Solirubrobacteraceae; genus Palsa-465. The sequence continues at coordinate 4,994 of JBAQGP010000195.1, forward strand.
AGATCGTGGCCCTCGCCGATGTCGGCCGAGATGATCAGCACCTGACGCGGCTTGGCCTCTGCGTCGGGCTCGCCGGCAGGGATGACCGCCGCCTCTTTGTCCTTGGCGACCTGCGCCTGAGCCATGCGCCAATCGATGTACCTGCGCACGCCCTCGCCGAAGGGCGTCGCTGCCGTCCAGCCCAGCTCCCGGCGGGCTCGCTCCGAGGAGACGATCTTGCCGCCGAAGTCACCGGGCCGCGCCGGGGTGTAGGTGATCTCCACATCTCCCATCAGATCGCGGACGGTTTCGGCGATCTGCTTGATCGTCACGGTCTCGTCACTGGCCAGGTTGTAGACCCGGTTGACGGCGACGTCGTCCAGACCGCGCGCCACGCCGTCGGCGAGATCCTCGACGTAGACGAACTTGCGGCTCTGCATGCCGTCGCCGGCAAGCGTCAGCGGCTCGCCGGCCAGCGCCTTGTTGACGAAGGCGGGAATGACCGCCGCTTCGCGCGCCCGCGGGCCGTACGGGATGCCAAAGCGCAGAATCGTGTAGTCGATCCCGTAGAGCTCCTGATACGCCTTGCAGTACAGCTCGCCGGCGAGCTTGGTGGAGGTGTACAGGTGGCTGGGCGGGGGCAGCAGCGTGTCCTCGTCGACGTCGTCAGGCTCGCAGTCTGAGTAGACCCAGATCGTCGAGGCGTAGACGATGCGCTTGACTCCGGCGCGACGTGCCGCTTCGAGCACGGCCACCGTGCCGCGGGCGTTGATGCGCTCGGCATCCTCGGGCGAGGCGTGCACGTCGTTGACGTCGGCCACCGCCGCCAGATGCGCGACCGCGTCGCACGAGTGCAGCGCCCGTTCCAGCGCCTCGCGGTCGGTGATCGAGCCCAGGACGGTTTCCACCGGCTCGTCGGGGTCCAGGTGCCATGGGGAAGGCCGCAGGTCATAGATGACCGGCGTGAGCCCGCGCGCGCGGAGCTTGTCGACCACGTGTGAGCCGATGAAGCCCGACCCGCCGGTGACGAGAACCCTCATGACAGCTCACTCAACCGCATTTGTCGGTCTGTAATACAGCGGAACGCAGGAGTGGTTTCGCGCGACCCAGTCGGAATTGGGCAGATCGACGTCGTGACCCATGATCCGGTGGCAGGACTCATCGTAGACGCGGCCGGTCGAACGCTCCAGCCAGTCGAAGACGATGTACTTGTAGAGACCGGAGACCATGCCGTCGGGCAGCTCCAGCCGGCCCGCGTGCTCCGGGTCGAGGAATTCGCGGGCGGTCTGGTTCTTCCACGCGACGATCTCGGGCAGGCGCTCGATCTGCACCAGGCCCAGGGCCGCGGTGAACTCACTCATGCGGAAGTTGAGCCCCGGCACGTCGTAGGAGGGCTTGCCGTAGTTGCGGAAGTCGCGGGCGTGGGCAACCACCTCGGGGCGCCGGGAGATGAGCACGCCGCCCTCGCCCGTGGAGATCGTCTTGGTGGCATACAGGGAGTAGACGCCCGCGTCGCCCCACGTGCCGGCACGGCGGCCGTGCCAGGACGCACCGTGGGCGTGGGCGCAGTCCTCGATGAGGAAGATGCCGTTCTCCGCGCAGTAGCGCGCGATCTCCGCGACCTCGAAGGCGATATGACCCCCGATGTGGACCAGGAACGCGGCCCTGGGCTTGTAGCGCTCGGCCGCGCGCTGAAAGTCGGCGAACGACATGCACAGGTCGTCCCGGTTGCAGTCGACGAACTGCACCTCGGCGCCGGCGCGGATCGCGGCGAGAGGGGTGGCCATGAACGTGTTGGACGGGCACAGGACGGTCTCGCCCTGGACCCCCGCGAAGTGAAGCGCCGCGAGCGCACCGCCGGCCCAACTCGATAGAGACACCGCCGGCGCGTCGTGGTGGGCCTCCCACGCAGCCTCGAAACGGGCGTTGAGGTCGGCCTCTGACCAGCGATTGGAGTCCAGGACCTCGTCGATCAGCGCGTGCAGGCGGGCCCGATCGCGCTGATCGAAGCCGATGGCGAAACGCGCGAAGTCAGGGGCATCCTGATGGGAAGCGGAAGCTGGAGCAGTAGTCATGTATGAGTGCGCCGTGTGCGCGGGCCGACCGAGAGCGCCCGCTGGGGCGCGTCAACCTGAGCGCATTCCTGACCGACCTGTCGACGGGCCGAAAGCCTGTCAGACAGGGAGGACGGTACCGAGTTTGCGCGCTTTCAGCTCAGAGAGTAGCGGCCCGAGGGCCAGTACCGTTCGTCGGTGGGAGTGCCTTGAGCCGTAAAAGTCCGCGTCGTGCAGGAGGATCACGTCGCCGCCGATGGCCGCGCGGGTGGCCCGCCGGGCGATACGCGCGGGCGTGGTGAACTTGCGCCAGTCCTTGCCCCAACGCGACCACAGCAGGGGCGACAGCCCCGCCTGCCGCACCGCACGCAGGCCGGGCGGGCTGTAGATGCCGTACGGCGGCCGGTGCCACACCGGGGCCAGACCGGTGGCGTCCTCGATCACGGCCGCGCCCCGCCGGATGTCCTCCGCGACCGCCGCCGGCGTGAGGCGCAGTTGGAGGCGGTGGCGGTAGCCGTGCAGCGCCACGGCGTGGCCCTCGGCAAGAACTCGCGCCGCAAGCTCCGGGCGGTGCTCCACCTGCTCGCCGATCATGAAGAAGGTTGCCAGGGCACCCGCCGCGGCCAGCACCTCGAGGACCGCCGGAGTGCCCTCCGGGTGGGGTCCGTCGTCGAAGGTGACGGCCACCCCGGACGCGCCGGGGAGCGTTCGCGGAAGGGAAAGGGCGTGCGCGGCGTCGGGATTGATTGGTGCCAGTGCGTAGCGAAACACCCGTCGATCATCCCTCACCGAGCGGTTACGCTAGAACCAGATCGGCGGTGACTGCTGCCCCCGACCTGGACAATTGGCTGCCAAAGCCGGCGCTGCGCGTCGTTCATCAGCGGGAGAGCTCGGTCTCGGCCGCGCAGCTGTGGCAGGCGGCACGCGACGTGCGCCTGTCCGACACGACGGTGCTCGCACGGCTCGTGCGCTGGCGGATTCCGGGCCTGGCCCGCAACCTCGGCTACGACGATCTGTTCCGCCAGCCGCCGTTCACGGTCCTGGAGGAACGCGAGCATGCGCTCGTGTCCGGGCTGGTCGGCCGGATCTGGACGCTGCGCCGCGACTACCCGCAGCTCGCCTCGCCCGAGGAGTTCGTGGAGTGGTCCAAGGGCGGGACGGCGCGGGTGGTGATCGCCAGCTGGGCTCAGGAGCGCGATGACGGCTCGCTCATCACCGCAGAGGCGCGCGTGGAACCGATCGGCGCCCAGGGCCGGCTCGGAGTCGCCGCGGTGCGGCCCGTGGTCCGCGCATTCCAGAACCTGGTCGGGTCCGAAGGGATCAACGCCGCCGTGAGCCGCGCCGAAGGTCGTTAGGGCGGGGCCGGTACCGCGGAGCTCGCGTTCGCGCGACGCGTGGGGAGCCGCCAGACTCTGAGTCAACCTTAGGCCTGGTGGCCAGGGGCCGCGCAGGTCACCTCGGCGCAGGTGACCACGGCGTCGGGCACGGCCATCCAGACGTTCGACACCAAGGCGTTCCGGGCTGCCCGGCGTCTCGAGGTGCCAGCGGCTCGCAGAGCGCGACCACCACGCACAGCGGCAGCACCACGCCGACCGGCAGCACCACGCCAACCGGAAGCACCACGCCGGTCGGTCCCACAACCGCCCGGGAGGGGACCTGCGCGTCCGCCGGGTTCGCCGGCGGCACGGGGCAGGCGGCCGGCTCGACGTCCATGCCCAACACCGCGGGCGGCCGCTGACCCACCTCTGGGATGCGGGTGTGCCAACACGGGCACACCCGCACCTGACGCCTGCGCCCAAAGCTAACGTGGGGGCGTGAGCTTCGACGACGAGGTGACGGTCCGCTACGTCCGCTACGCCAACGAGCAGTCCGGTTGGGCCGTGCTCGACGCCGCCGCACCCGACGGCAGCCCGGTGGCGCTCGTCGGCCCCCTCGTCCACCTCGAGGAAGGCGAGCGGGTCAGGATCGTCGGCGACTGGGTCACCGACAGCCGCTATGGACGTCAGGTCAAGGTGTCCGAGGCGCGGCCGCTGCCGCCCCAGGACCTCGCGACGCTGACGGGCTACCTGCGTCGGATCAAGCACGTGGGCGCGCGCCGCGCCGAGGAGCTCGTGGCCCGGTTCGGCCTCGAGCAGGTGCTCGACGTCATCGATGCCGATCCCGAGCATGCCTTCGCCCAGATCGGCCTGCGCGCTACTCGGTCTCAGGAGGCCGCCGAGTCCTGGCAGAAGTTGCGGGTGACCCGCCGGCTGCACCTGCTGCTGGCCCCCCACGGTCTGGCCTACCTGGCCCCCCGGATCCACGAGCACTACGGCACCGCCGCCCACCAGATCCTCACCGATGACCCGTATCAGCTCACCAGCATGTTCGGGGTCGGCTTCGCCATCGCCGACCGCATCGCCCGGGCCTCGGGGACGCCCCCGGAGCCGGCCAAGCGTGAGCGGGCCGCGCTCATGCACGTGCTGGCCGAGGCCGAGCGCAGCGGCTCCACCTGCCTGCCGGCCCCCGCGCTGCTGGCCGAGGCCGGACAGCTTCTGGCCGGCGAGGTCGATGAGGGCCGGGTCGACGCGCTCGTCGACGACGGGCACGTCGTGCGCGAGGAGCAGTGGGTCTACCGGCGGGCCACCGCCGAGCTCGAGGCTGAGCTGGCCGCGCGCGTGGACGAGCTCCTCGGCGCCGCGGCCGGCGCGCGGCTGGGCGATGGGCGGCGC